>JAXJSN010000125.1:0-4143 GCA_036310085.1 Ruminococcus sp. | reverse complement strand
TTAAAAATGTTATAAAAAGAGAGAGAACAGATATATTAAAACAAGCAATGGCAGATGCATGTATTGTTACAATTTCTGATAATAAATACTAATCGGAAAATAGTAATCTTCCGATTAGCAATTCAATTAAAAAAAGACTAAGTTTTATGATATAATTAAATATGAAAGAAACAGATAAATAGTAATTTGTAAAGGAGTGGTTCAATGACTATTAAAGAAGCTATGAAAGAAAGACATATGGTAAGAAAATATGTTGATAAGAAAATACCAGAGGATTTGGTATCAAAATTAAATGAAAGAATAGAAGAAAATAATAAAAAATATGATTTATCAATCAAATTGATGCTTGATAATGATAAAGCAGTAAATAGTATTATTAAATTATTACTAGCAAAGGGTGTTAAAAATTATATTATTTTAGCAGGAAACGATACTGATGATTTAGCAGAAAAACTAGGATATTCAAGTGCTGATATAATGTTATATGCACAAACACTAGGATTAAACACTTGGTATGTTGGTGGCACTTTTAATCGTGGAGTATCAAAATATGTTCCAAATAAAAAAGTAATTGGAATAGTAGCAATTGGATATGGAATAAATAATGGTGTAGCACATAAATCCAAAACTTTAGAAGAAGTATCAAGTTATGATGGAACTATGCCTGAGTGGTTTAAAAACGGAATCCTAGCATCATTACTTGCTCCGACAGCTCTTAATAAACAAGATTATAGAATCGTTGGCAAGGGTAATAAAGTAAAAATAGAAATAGATAATGGAATATTTACAGGAGCAAATAAAGGTCTGATTAAATATCATTTTGAATTAGGTGCAGGTAAAGAATCCTTTGAATGGGAGTAATACAAATTCCAATTTGTTGAATGAATAAAAGAGATATGAGAGAAAGCAATATACTCTCATATCTCTTTTTTGTCAATTGGATTTAGATAGGTGCATTTTGCCCTCGTGGTCGGTATAATATTCACCTTTTGGTATAATCTGCGAAATAGGTACGATTTCGTAGCCCTTTTCAAGTATACCTTCAATTATCATTGGCAAAGCCTCGGGTGTATTTTTTGCTCCGTTATGCATAAGAATAATACTGCCGTTTTTGATTTTGTCGGTGACAGTTTTTGTCATTTGCTCGGCTGTTGGGTCTTTCCAATCAAGAGAATCAACATCCCACTGAACACAATACATATTACAGCCTTTTACAGATTTTACAACATCATTATTATAATCTCCGTAAGGAGCACGGAATAATGTTACCTCTTTACCGGTAAGACTTTTTATTTTTTCGTTACAAGCTTGAATTTCTCCCGTCATATCGGCTGTTGAAAGCTGAGTCATATGGGGATGCGAATCACTATGATTTCCTACATCGTGTCCCCTTTTTGCTATTTCTTTAACATCATCAGGAAATTTATCAACCCAGCTACCCACTAGGAAAAATGTAGTCTTTATCTTATATTTATCAAGGGTATCAAGCAAGGTCATTGTTTGCTCATTTCCCCAAGCTGCATCAAACGACAAAGCTACCTGCTTTTTATCTGTTTCAACACAGTAAATAGGAATTTCACGCTTTGTACTCATAGTTTGAACCGCTTTAACAGTTGATGATACTGCAATTGCCGACGCAAGCACACCAATTAAAAAACAAAATGCAAATGATATTAAATTTCTTTTTGTAAATATATACAAACGCATAAAATCCCCTCCGATATAATTATATGAAGGGGATTTTTTTATATTACTTTAAATATTATTTTTAAGCTTCGATATGCCACTTAATTCCATCTTTAGTGTCTTCAAGTACAACATTCATTTCTTTAAGCTTATCACGGATTGCATCGGCTGTTGCCCAATCCTTATTCTTTCTTGCCTCTGTACGCTGAGCAATAAGTGCTTCTACCTCTGCGGCAAACTCATTATCAACATTATCAGAAGCAGTTTCAGCCTTGGTTAAATCAAGCGAAAGCACCTTGTCAAATTCTTCAAGCAAATAAAGCTTTGTTGAATCATCAAGGTCAGCTTTAAGAACATCATACACACTTGTAAGTCCGAGTGAAGTATTGAGGTCGTTATCAAGTGCCTCTTTGAATTTATCCATATAAGGCTGAGCCTTATCCATATCAGGAGTACCGTCTTTTGCAAGTGCAGAAATTCTTTTTATAAGCTTATCGTATGCAATTGCAGTATTATCAAGGCTTTCGTAAGAGAAAGTAAGTGGCTTGCGGTAATGGCTCTGCAAGCAGAACATTCTGTAAACAAGTGGATTATAACCCTTGCTTTCGAGTAAAGAAACTGTAAGGAAATCTCCCTTTGACTTACTCATCTTACCTCTTGCATCATTAAGATGAAGCACATGGAACCAATAGTTACACCATCTGTGACCAAGGTAAGCCTCGCTTTGAGCAATCTCATTAGTATGATGAGGGAAGGCATTATCAATACCACCGCAGTGAATATCAAGATATTCACCATTATGCTTTTTACTTATGCAAGAACACTCAATATGCCAACCCGGATAACCAATACCCCACGGACTGTCCCATTTAAGCTCCTGATCTTCAAACTTAGATTTTGTAAACCAAAGAACAAAGTCAGCCTTATTACGCTTATTTTCGTCTTCTTCAACGCTATCACGAACACCTACTGCAAGGTCTTCCTCATTCATATTACCGAACACATAGTAGTTTTCAAGCTTTGAAGTATCAAAATAAACATTGCCACCTGCAACATAAGCAAAGTCTTTTTCGATAAGAACACGAACCATATCAATAAAATCATCAATACAATTTGTAGCAGGCTCTACAACATCAGGCATTTTAATATTTAGCTTTTCGCAATCTGCAAAGAAAGCATCTGTATAGAACTTTGCAATTTCCATAACAGTTTTATGCTCACGCTTTGCACCTGCAATCATTTTATCCTCACCTGTGTCGGCATCGCTTGAAAGATGACCAACATCGGTGATATTCATTACACGATTAACATTGTAGCCTGAAAATCTAAGATATTTTTCAAGTACATCTTCCATAATATAAGTTCTGAGGTTGCCGATATGTGCATAGTGGTAAACAGTAGGACCACAAGTATACATATTTACAACATCTTTAGAAAACGGTACAAACTCCTGCTTTGTCTGTCCAAGAGAATTATATAGTATCATTTTTACCTCTCCTTATTTATCATTAGATTTTTCAAGCGTTTCAATTTGCTTTTCAAGCTCATTGATTCTATGCTCAAGCTTACACAATGCAAGCGATACAGGGTCAGAAATATGAATCTGATCGAGCATTTCGCTCTTTATTCCGTTTATCTTAACAACTCTAGCCGGAACTCCGACAGCCGTAGCATTTGCCGGAACTTCATTAAGCACAACAGCACCTGCGGCAATTCGTGCATTATCCCCTACCGTAAATGGACCAAGGACCTTTGCACCTGAGCCAACCAAAACATTGTTGCCGAGTGTTGGGTGACGCTTGCCTGTGTCTTTACCGGTACCGCCAAGTGTAACATTCTGATAAATTGTACAATTGTCGCCAATTATTGTTGTTTCGCCAATAACAACGCCCATTCCGTGGTCAATAAACAAACCTTTTCCGATTGTTGCACCCGGATGAATTTCAACACCTGTTTTATGTCTGCTATGTTGAGAAATCCAACGAGCTATAAATTTTAAATTGTGTCTATAAAACCAATTTGCCATACGGTGCGACCTTACAGCTTTAAAGCCTGAGTAAAGGAAAAACACCTCAAAACGGTTTCTTGCAGCAGGATCACGCTCCATAACTGCATTTATATCAGATTTTAATGTATTAAACAAAATATCACATCCGATGATATTATTTTAGCAATGTAAATTTTGCTTGATTAATTTTGACCGTAAATTAAAGAGTAAAATCTAAAAGTTTCGGTCCAGCCTTTACAAAGGCTGGCAGGTCAAGGACGGAGTCCTTGCAGGTTTTAAGGACAGAGTCCTTAAAAATAAGCTTTTAAAAAATTCCGTTAATAACGGAATTTTTAATTAATTCATTTTAGGTTAAAGGGCTTTGCCCTTTAAAATCCCACAAGGGTTTTCAACCCTTGACCCGATAAACTTTTGAAAAAGTTTAATCAAAACTTTTAATTTTTTTCAGT
>JAXJSN010000124.1:0-2534 GCA_036310085.1 Ruminococcus sp. | reverse complement strand
GTCTTATATTTATTAATATATACAAAATTATCAGAAACGGAATTAAAACTGACGGAAATATCAATGCAGACAAATGTACGCTATTTGCCAACGCAAAGATAATTATGCAGTCAATTAGAATAAAAATTGATCTCATTAACTCAACTCAATTCTAAAGCAATTTTTTTCATACATTTAGTGCATAACCCACTTTAATAACTTATATTTTTAAGCGTAACCAAGCATATTTTCTATTCAATAAAAATGAAAAGCTGTATCAAATTTTAATACAGCCATCAATTTTAAAATTTTTCAATAAAATCAATATACTTTGGAAATAGATTTTGCTTTGACGAAACCGAAATAATATAATCCGAAAAAGAATAAGTCTTAAAATAATAGTCAGTTCCGTTTTCGTAATAAATCTCAGAGGACACATCAACAGCTTTAGCCGCACGATGAAACCCCTCGCCTATACATTTAAGAACGCTTTCTTTTTTTGTCCACATTTTATAAAATGCATCTGTTTTATCCATAGAATTACGAATAAAATCAAGCTCTTTTTCGGCAAAAATCAGCTTAGGAATTTTATTTGCTTTCATATGCTTTATATGCTGAATGTCGCAACCAACATCGCAATCAGAAATTGCAATAAGCACATACTCACCACTATGCGAAATATTAAAGCAAGGTCCGTTTTGGGTAATCGGTTTTCCGTACTCATTATAAGTAATTAAAGTTTGCGGTAAAAGCTTTTCAATAAGCAAGCCTGCGGCAATACAACGCTTTTTATCATTATATTGCTTATACCGCTTTACTTTTTCACGACGCTCAGGCGAAATATTATATTCCTTTTCGGGATCAATATTATTAATACTTGTTAAAAACAGCTTCATATATAATTAATAGCCCATTTTACCGTCAAGTGACTCGTCATTTAAAATCCAATCGTTTACATCATATTCAGTAAACTCCATTTTACTGTTGCGAACAATTACCTTATCAATACCAGCATTGATAATAGTACGCTTGCACATTGAACAAGAATTTGCATTTTCAACATATTCTCCGCTATCCACTTCTTTACCTACAAGATAAAGAGTACCGCCAAGCATCTGTTCACGAGAAGCGTGAATAATCGCATTTGCCTCAGCGTGAACACTGCGGCAAAGCTCATATCTTTCGCCTCTTGGCACATTTTTTTGAGAACGGATACAAACGCCTAAGTCATTACAATTTTTTCTTCCTCTTGGTGCTCCTGTGTAGCCTGTTGAAACAATCTGATCATTGTTCACAATAATTGCACCAAAATTTCGTCTTAAACAAGTACCTCTTTCAAGTACAGTTTCTGCTATATCAAGATAGTAATTTATTTTATCAATTCTAGACACAAAATCACCCTTTCATAATCATAAAAAACAAAATTAAAAAATATATATTAAAGGCAACACCCTTATATATAAATTATGCGGTGTTGCCTTTAAATTGTCAAGTGTTAATTTCTTTAATTTTTTCAAAACAGGATTTACAAATATGCTTTCCGTTATATGTAATAAGATTGTTAAGTGAGTTACAAAAGACGCACTTACTCTCAGCCTTTTTGATGATAATACAATTATCATCAGCCTCGATATGAAGCGTATCCTTTTCCTTAATATTCAAATGCTTGCGGATGTCTTTGGAAATTACAATTCTACCTGCCTGATCAATTTCTTTAAAATTTGTAAAAATCATAGAACAACCTCCATTTAATCACTCTATTTGTTATTATTGTACCATTTAGAGGCAATCTTGTCAATATATTCCAAATAGTATCGTAAAATATTAGTTAATCAACTAATTAAGCGAAAAACATAATAATTTATCAAACAAGGTGGTTTTATGCTGAATTATGTATGGAGCGGACTTATTATAATAAGTATAGCCTGTGCAATTGGATTTGGAAATACAAACGAGCTTTCTTCGGCACTCATTGACAGCGGTTCGGCTTCGATTGAACTGATACTGACAATGGCAGGTATTATGTGCCTTTGGTCAGGAATTATGAAAATAGCAGAAGAAAGCGGATTAACAGCTATATTTGCAAAGATATTTTCGCCGCTGCTCAGACCTTTATTTCCTACGCTAAAAAAAGACAGCCGTGCTTTCAAAAACATAACAATGAATATAAGTGCCAATTTACTTGGCCTTGGAAATGCTGCAACTCCGTTTGGATTAAAGGCAATGGAAGATTTGCACACTCTTAACGACCGAAAAAACATTGCAAGCAATGAAATGGTAATTTTTGTAGTTATGAATACAGCATCTTTACAAATATTGCCTACTACCCTTGCTACCCTGCGACAATCTTACGGAAGCACTGCACCATTTGAAGTAGTTGTACCAATTTGGATAAGCTCAATATGTTCACTGGCAGTAGGACTAATTATTGCTTTGACCTTAAATAAATCACCCTCCAAACTTAAGTAGTTATATTATAACACCACAAAACTAAAAGTTGGATAGAAAATATCAAGCTATCTGTTCGATTTGGATGCAACACTTTGTTGCCTTTT
>JAXJSN010000123.1:0-5870 GCA_036310085.1 Ruminococcus sp. | reverse complement strand
TGCTATCTCTCCCCTATAAATATTTACACTTGCCTTTATACTTCTATTTTGATATACTTATTTACATAAGATAACTATTTTGTGCTTATTTTTTATTATAAAATAACAAATATTATCTTTCACTATTTTGTAAGAGGTCGAAAATATGAAGAAGATGTTCAGTATTATGATTGTAATTATTTTTATTATTTTTTCTGCATATACTGTGTCGGCAAATACTGACATAAGTTTTAGCTGTTCTGATGCTTCCTGCCAAATCAATCGTCTTGTAGAAATTGAAGTCACTGCAACATCCGTTAAAAAGCTTTGTGCCGCTTATTTTGAATTTTCAATTGACCGAAATTTGTTTGAATATAGAAAAGTTAAAGCAACTAACAAAAACACAACTGTAAGAGCTAACGACGACGGCAAGCGTATTAAGATTATGTTTCTCAACACTTGGGGCGAAAATATTTCTGACGATAAACCGCTTTTTACAATTACACTTAAAGCTATTAACTACGGAAACAGCTATATAAATTTTACTGTTGAGGAATGTGTGGACGAAAATTTAAAATTTATTGAAATAGGAAATTGCAAAGCCGCTAAAATTGAGATAAAAGAAAAATCAAATAAGACTGAAAATAAAACTGATTATAAATTCGCAAATTCCGCAAATTCAATTAAAACAAGTAAAAATTCTGAAAGTACTAAAGAAATTGCCACTACCATTCCAATAATTCACTTAGGCACTGTTTCTGCTGATAACAATTTTCTTATATACACATTGGTAGGCTCTGTAATAACACTCTGTATTACCGCAACTATTTTTATGATAAATATGATTATCAAATCTAACACTAAAAACAAAGATGACGGCAAGCTTAAATAAACAGTCTTGCCGTCATCTTTTTGTTTAATATTAAAAACACAAAATTAAAACGCCGCTAAAACGGGTGTTATTGCTGTAGAGTCCGGTTTTGACGCCTCGTCAATATACTTTATAGCCTTTCCGCAACCCATAATGACACAATCAGCAGATTCTTTATGAACACGAACCCTGAGCTTTGTTTTTTCGCTGACTAATCTTGCAAAGCCATAAAGCTTCGCCAAACCTCCCGACAGAATAATACCATCAGTATGAATATCCCCTGTAAGTTCCGGTGGAGTTTCTTCCAGTATATCTCTGATAGCATTTGCAATGTTCTCGGCAATTTCTGATATTGCTTCCATAATCTCCGATGACTTAACATCCACAAAACGAGGTAATCCGCTTACAGCATCTCTACCCTTTACTCTAAATACCTTTTCTTCTGGAGGCAGCTTAACACAGCCGACTGCGATTTTAGCTTTTTCTGCCATATTTGTGCCTATAATAAGTTGATATTTTTTGCGGATATATTTTATAATTTCTTCATCCATTTTACTGCCGCAATTTTTAATACTTCTCGATACAGAAATTCCGCCAAGCGACAATACAGCAATGTCAGCTGTTCCGCTTCCAATATCTGCAACAAGTACGCCGTGGGGTGTTGTAATATCTATTCCGCAACCCATCGCCGCTGCCTTTGGACTTTCGATAAGAAATACTTTTCTTACTCCAAATGCACTTACAGCATTAACAATTGCCCTCTTTTCAACCTCAGTCATATTACACGGCACAGATGCTACTACTCTGGGCATTACAACCTTTACGGAACATACTTCTTTTAACAAAACACAAACCATTTCTTCTACAAGTGACGGACGAGCAATAACTCCCCCATCAATCGGATGCACAGCTTTAATTCCAACAGGAGTTTTACCTATCATATCATATGCATCATTACCTACGGCAAAAACTTCCTCTGTATCAATATCATATGTTACTACGCTTGCTTCATCAAGCACTTTACCCTTACCCTGTATAAACACCCTTGTTCTATCCGAACCGAGATCAATTGCTATATCCATAAAATCATTCCTTAAAATTAATTAGCTGAACAGAAGGTTGCACATAATACTTCCTTGCATCCATTTTTCATAAGTACCTTGGCACACTCTCCCAAAGTATTGCCTGTTGTTATTATATCATCAATTAAAAGAATTGTCTTGTCGTTAATTAATTCTTTATCATATATCTTGTATACACCCTTAACATTATCGCCACGCTTAGAAGCACTTATACTATGCTGAGGAGTATTTTTCTTGATTTTTACAAGTGTATCGAAATACATAACATCAAGTCGTTTGGAACATTCCTGAGCGAGTTTTTGAGCTTGATTGTATCCTCTTTCTTTAAGAGTAGATGTATGTGCCGGCACACAAGTTATTATATCAAAGTGTTTATCAGGAAAAATATCTTTGATAACATCAGCTAAAGGAAACGACAATTCTTTAGCCATACTTGCTCTGCCGTGGAACTTAAAGCGTATTATGGCTTTCTTAAAAATACCATCATATCTAAACGGACTTACACATATATATCCGCCTATAGCATAGGATTTGAGAGGCGGATATGTAAATTTTTTAATACACTCGTCACATACATAGTGATTACGCAAAATAACCGTATCGCAATACGGACATCTTACCGTAAAAATATATTCTGCCAATGCTGTTTTAATTCGTTTAATAAATTCCGTCATCACGCAACAAAAAATCCTTTAAGCCGCTGTATCGTTTTGTACGGCGGTTATTGTTTACCATATATTCTACTGTTTGAGGATTACCTACAAGAATAAGAGTTTTTTTAGCTCTTGTTACAGCCGTATAAAGCAAATTTCTATAATAAAGCTGTGGAGGTCCTGAAAACATTGGAATAATAACTGCGTCAAATTCATTACCCTGACTTTTATGTACAGTAACCGCATAAGCAAAATCGAGGTCAGATGCAAATTCATAAGTATACACAGCAGATTTATCATAAAAGTTAATTCTGATAGCTTTAGCCTTTTTATCAATACGCTCAATTATTCCTATATCACCGTTAAATATTCCTTCTCCGGTTTCACCATTTTGTTTAAACCATCGAATATCATAGTTATTTTTTATCTGCATTACCTTATCGCCGGTACGAAAAGTTTTTGAGGCGATAGTAACCTCAGCCTTATCCTCACTCTTTGGATTGAGGGCATTTTGCAAACGAAAATTAAGCTCTGCTGTGCCAAGCTCTCCTTTTTTTGAAGGAGCAAGTACTTGTATATTTTCAAACGCAGAATACCCATAAGCTTTAGGCAATCTGTTTGCACATAAATCAGTAATAACATTCGACACCTCTGTTTTATTACTTCTGTTAAGAAAAAAGAAATCCTTATCAGCACAATTAAGCACCGGCATTTCACCATTTACAATTCGGTGTGCGTTAGTAACTATCAAGCTTTGCTGAGCCTGACGGAAAATTTCATTTAAAGTTACAACAGGAGCAATACCGCTTGCTATCAAATCGCCCAATATGTTTCCGGGTCCTACCGACGGGAGCTGGTCCGAGTCGCCTACAAGTATAAGTCTGCACCCTATAGGCAAAGCACGCATAACACTTTCAAAAATATAAGTATCAACCATTGAAACCTCATCAATAATCAAGGCATCACATTTAAGCTGATTACGTTCATTTTTATTAAAAATCGGATTATCGTGTTTATCCCAGCTAACTTCAAGCAAACGGTGCAAGGTCTTAGCTTCGTCTCCGGTAAGGTCACTCATACGCTGAGCCGCACGGCCTGTAGGGGCAGATAAAAGCACCTTCTTACCTTTGCTTTTCATTATTTTTATAATAGCATTAAGTGTTGTAGTTTTACCTGTACCGGGGCCACCGGTAAGAATAAGCATACCTTGAGTAAGAGCCTGAGTTATAGCCTCCTTTTGCAAATCAGCATATTCTATTCCGTCTTCTTTTTCACAAGCTTTTATTGCCTTATCTATATCTTTTATTTTTTCAGCAGGAAAATTAAGTAACATCTTAACACGGTAAGCAGAATACAACTCGCATAAATGGATATGCGAAGAAAAAACAAACGGCTTCTCCCCTATTATATCCTCAATTAAAGAACGGTCAAAAACCATTTCTTCAAGACAATCAGTAACTTTTTCCTCGGATACTTTAAGAAATTCCGCAGTTGTTTTCATAAGCTTTTCCTTTGGTAAACAGGTATGTCCATTTCGCTCATTATGCTTTAAAACATAAGCTAAGCCTGCACGCAGACGAACATTACTATCAAGCTCTAAGTTTTCTTTTTTTGCAATAAAATCAGAGCTTTCAAAAGAAATTCCAAAATCGCCGTCACATAATAAATAAGGATTCTCTTTTATTCGTTCAATACAAGAAGGTCCAAAAGCATTAAAAATTTTAACCGCCGCAACATTTCCGATTCCATATTCACCCAAATAAAGCATAAGTGTTCGTACACCTGAATTTTGCTTAAGTTGTTGCGAAAAATCAGCGGCTTTCGCCTTGGAAATACCTTTGAGCAAAGCTACTCTGTCGGGCTGATTTTCCATAACATCAAGTGTAGCCTCACCAAACTCGGAAACGAGTCTTTGAGCAGTAGAAGGTCCTATTCCCTTTATTGCACCGGAAGAAAGATATCTTAAAATATCAGCAGCCTCAGTAGGACGACAAACCTCACAAGCTTTTGCCGCAAACTGTCTGCCATAGCTAAAATGAGTAGTATAATTACCTGTAAGCTTTACAGTATCACCGGCATTAACAGTAGGCATAATTCCTACAGCAGTTATATAATCATCGGCATCGGATATTTCAAGCACAGTATAACCGTTTTCTTCGTTTCTGAAAACAATATTTTCGACAGCTCCTTCAAGCTGAAGTAGTTTTTCGTTATCCATAAAAAAGTCCTTAAAAATAAAAATTCTATATTAAATCTTACAGTTGATAAATTAGACAAAATATTATATACTATATTATATATGAAATAAAAAGCACATAGCTTTGGAGGTTATAGCAATGGAATTTTTTGCAAACGAGGGTAAAAATGTAGAAATCACCGTAAATGGCACTACATATATGCGTCACGCTATTAAAACTCATTTTGTAAAGCAAGGCGAGGATTATATAGAGATATTCAAAAAGTATGTTGCACCTATTTATGAAGAGGGCGACATTGTATCTTCAAGTGAAAAAATTATAGCACTTTGCCAGAACAGAGTAGTAAAAAGAGAAGATTTAAAAATTGGCTTTTGGGCTAAACTTCTTTCTAAATTTGCTTCACATCCTGATACCGGTGTAGGCGTAGGCGAAACAATAAAAATGCAATATGCTATTACAAAAGCCGGTCTTCCAAAGGTTCTTTGGGCAAGCCTTGCAGGCGGTGTTTGTAAGCTTTTTGGCAAGCGTGGTGTTTTTTATGAAATTGTAGGTCAGGATGTTGCAGGTCTTGACGGATTCTACGACCATGTATGGGCTGAATACCGTGATATTGGTATTGAAAATCCTGAAAACCCATCAGGTGTTTGCGATGAAATAAAAGAAAAGCTCGGTATGAGCTGTATGATTGTTGACGCAAACGATCTTGGTCAAGAAGTATTAGGTTACTCATCAGATATTACTCTTTCTGAAGAAGAGCTTCACGGACTTATAGCTGACAATCCTTGCGGTCAGGGACAGCAAACAACACCTATTATTTTAATTCGTAAAAAGTCTGTTTAATATATTTAGTATTATAACTCATTTTTATAATATAAACAATAGTGCGTGCAGTATTTTGCACGCACTTTTTTGGTTATATTACATATAAGGAAAAAATCACCCTGTAACCGACACAAATGTCGGTTACAAAGTGCTTAAAATAAACTTAAAATCCCGGTGTAATTTCTTTTATTCCCTTTGCGGTTTTCAACAATCTCTGCATAATAGAATTCTCTTGCAAATACTCAAGACCTTTTAAAGTAATTTC
>JAXJSN010000122.1:0-12195 GCA_036310085.1 Ruminococcus sp. | reverse complement strand
TTTCTAAAAAGTGTATACTTTTATACATTTTATAACTTAAAAGAGCCTATATATGGAGGTGATTATTTGATTAAATATAATTTACACAAACCAATAGAGATAACAAACAATGGATTTTCAGGTGTAATCGGTGATAATCTTTCTGTTGACAAACACTTTTTTATCAACGGTATGCTTGACCCGACTATGAATTTTTCTATTCATCTGAGATTCTCTGATAAAAGTGTCAATTCCATAATTCCCGATGATGTAATCGTACACAAAGACGGTACAGAGCTTATCTGGAAAATCAAGAAGAACGATATTTTTGTCCACGGATACTTTGAGCTACAGATTGAAGGCAGAAATCCTGATGGCGTTGTTTTCCAAACAGAAATCGTAAATCTTTACGCTGACGAAAGTATTCCAATTGAGGACAATACTTATGAAAACCCAAATTCTGAAACTCTTAAATTAAGAGATGAAATTTCGGGTCTTCGCTTGGAAATTGAGAGTCAGAATAAACAGCTTAGCGAAAACATTAAAGTAATCGAAAACAGCGATTTATCAAAAAAGCAAGACACTCTTACTTTTGATTCTACTCCAACTATCGGAAGTTCTAATCCTGTTACCAGCGATGGAATCGCCAACGAGCTTCTAAATAAAGCAGATTGCGAAAATGTTTATCTTGTTGAAGAAGCTGATGACCATTTTATTTCAAAGCATGAAGCTCAAAGTGTTTTTGCTACTAAAACTGCACTTGATAAGAAATATGATGCTTCAAATATGGAAAACGGTTCGGGTACACTTAGCCCTGTTCCAGATACTCCTGCCAACACAGGCACTTTCACCTACAGCAAAGCCGGAAACATTGTTACAGTAACAATTTCTGCAACTGTAAAATCTGCAACAGGAACAACAAACACTGCAAGATTTGCCGGTTTACCTTATGCTGTTAAATCAGGAAACACTCAGAATAATCTTATTGTTTCCCAATTTGCAAATCACTACAGATCGTGTGCTATCAACTCCGCACTGTACCTTACTCCTGTAAGCAGTAACGGACTTACACCAATTACACCAACAAACGGAGATACTATCAAAGTTTGTCTTGTTTATGAAATTTAAGGAGGTATTATAATGGAGCTTACTGAAAAAATTACATTAGATATGCTGACAGCAAACAGCGTGTCGGTAGTTGTACAAAAGTACATTAACTATAATGGGATTGTTATGCCTATTGGCGACATAACTAGAAACACCTATATGAATACTGTATCCGAGAGAGAGTTTATCAAAACTATTCTTCCGAATGAATACTACAATGCAGTTATGGCTGTATGGGGCAATCAAGCTACGGTTGACGAACCTATAATTGAATAAAATAATTAGTAACTGACGCAAACAGGGTTGTCGCAAATCAAAGGATTCAGCGACAACCCTGTTTTACATTTTATTTAACTAATTAAACACAACAATGTTATTACACATTTATTCTGTCATTTCTGCCTTTGCCTTTTCGATTATCTTTTGAGCAATATTAGCAGGAACATCCTCATAGCGAACAAACTCAAATTCATATGAGCCTCTGCCTTGTGTTATCTGACGAATGAATGTTGAGAAATCAGACATTTCTGCAACAGGAACTTCAGCCTCAACAATCTGAGTACCATTTTCAGCAGGTGACATACCAAGTACTCTGCCACGGCGTTTATTAACTTCGCCCATAACATCGCCCATATTAGCATCAGGTACATTTGCCTTAAGACTTCCAATAGGCTCAAGCAACGCAGGAGATGCATTAGGAATACCGTTTTTATAAGCTAAAGAAGCCGCTGTCTTAAATGACATTTCTGATGAGTCAACAGGATGATATGAGCCGTCATAAAGTGTAGCCTTAATACCAACTGTTGGATAACCTGCAAGCACGCCCTTCTTTATAGCATCACGCAGACCCTTTTCAACTGCAGGGAAGAAATTCTTTGGCACTGCACCGCCAACAACTCTTTCTGCAAATTCAAGACCATCGCTGTCACAAGGCTCAAATTCAATCCAAACATCACCAAATTGACCATGACCACCGGACTGCTTTTTGTATCTGCCCTGAGCTGTTACCTTTTTGCGAATAGTTTCTCTATAAGCAATCTTTTGCTTTTGAAGAATTGCATCAACATTATACTTGGACTTTAGTCTTGAAATTACAACATCAAGATGCTGTTCACCTAAACCTGAAATCAGCATTTCGTGTGTTTCGTGATTTGATTCAAGCTTAATTGTTGGGTCTTCATCAGCAAGCTTTGCAACTGCCTGTGCCACCTTATCCTCGTCACCCTTCTTAGCAGGATAAATAGCCATTGTATAAGAAGATACAGGATAATCAATGCCGTCAAGCACTACTTTTCTGAGAGGTGAACAGAGAGTATCACCTGTTTTTGTTGAAGTAAGCTTTGGAATTGCACCGATGTCGCCTGCACCGATATAATCGGAATCCGACTGCTTTTTACCACAGATTGTTATTACCTTTGTAATTCTTTCCTGTGCACCGGTTCTCATATTTATTACAGGAGTATCAGGGCTGATTTTACCCGACACAACCTTAACATATGAAAGTCTGCCGATAAATGGGTCAGCAACAGTTTTGAAAACAATTGCCGCTGCCGCCGCATTTTGATTTACAGAAACATCAATAGGTTCACCGTCAAGGTCAACACCAATTTCGCCGCTCTTATCAGCTGCTGACGGAGCAAGCCAAGTAAGAGAATTAAGGAACTGGTCAATAGCAAATGTATTATGAGCATCACCGCAGAATACAGGACAAATTGTACCGTCCTTAACACCCTGACTTACACCAAGTATAATTTCCTCAGGAGTAAACTCCTCGCCCATAATAAACTTATCCAAAAGTTCTTCGCTTGTTTCAGCTACAGCTTCCTTAATAGCTTCTCTTAAACCCTCAAGTCTGTCACCCATATCAGGGAGTGCAGTCTGAGTAACTGTTCCGTCTGTGCTGTATTCATAAGCTTTGTAATCAAACAAGTTTACATATGTATTAGCCTGACCATCAACAATATAAGGTACAACAACAGGACAAACTGACGGACCGAATGTAGCTTTAAGGCTCTCGAATACACGATAGAATCTTGCACTTTCGTCGCAAAGACCATTTACAAAGAAAATCTTTGTTAGTCCTGCCTTAGTTGCTGCCTCAACTGCCTTTTCGGTACCTACATTAACGCCGTCCTTACCCGAAACAACAATAAGTGCAGAGTCAGCCGCTCTCATACCCTCAGCAACACCGCCGGCAAAATCAAACAAACCCGGAGTGTCAATAAGATTAATTTTTGTGTTCTTCCATTCAATTGGAGCAACCGCTGTCATAATGGAAGTTTGACGCTTAATTTCCTCGCTGTCAAAGTCAAGCACTGTGTTACCATCTGCAATAGCACCTAAGCGATCACTAGCCTTTGAAAGATATAAAATAGACTCTGCAACAGAGGTTTTACCGCAACCACTGTGACCTGCAAGAGCAATGTTCAGAATTTTTTTAGCATCATACTGTTTCAAAAAGAAAACTCCTTTCATATTTTAATTAATTTATTCGACATTATTATATCATTTTGAACAATTACAATATTGATTTGTTATCAATTATATCATAATTGTATAATCTATACAACTAAAATATGATAAAATAAAAAAATTCACCCTTTTACTAATAAGTAAAAAGGTGAATTGTGCAAATTTACTTTTTTATTGTATAATGCTTCGATACTAACTAATTTAAATTAGTATTTTTGTGCTATTTAAACAATCAGTCAAGAACAGCACCCTGAGCACCCGAAGTTACAAGCTTAGCATATCTCGAAAGATAGCCTGATGTAATTCTTGGAGCACGAGGAGACCACTTAGCTTTACGCTCAGCAAGAACCTCGTCAGAAACAAGTACATTGATTGTATTTGCAGTAATGTCAATTTCGATTGTATCTCCCTCTTCAACAAGAGCGATAGGACCACCAACAGCAGCCTCAGGAGATACATGACCGATAGCCGCACCTCTTGTAGCACCTGAAAAACGACCGTCAGTAATAAGTGCAACGCAGTTACCAAGACCGCTACCCATAATAGCAGAAGTAGGATTGAGCATTTCTCTCATACCCGGACCACCCTTAGGACCTTCGTAACGGATAACAACAACATCACCCGGATTAATCTTGCCGTCATAAATTGCGTTGAGTGCATCCTCTTCGCAATCAAATACTCTTGCATTACCCTTATGATGAAGCATTTCCTCAGCAACAGCACTTCTCTTAACAACACAACCATCAGGAGCAAGGTTGCCCTTAAGAACAGCTATACCGCCTGTCTTGCTATATGGGTCAGAAACAGGGCGAATAATCTCTGTATTTCTAATCTCGCAACCGGCGATATTTTCGCCAACTGTTTTACCTGTACAAGTAAGAATATCAGTTTCGAGAAGATCAAGCTTTGTAAGCTCGTGCATAACAGCATAAATACCGCCTGCCTCGTTAAGCTCCTCCATAAAATGCTCGCCTGCAGGCTGGAGGTGACAAAGGTTAGGTGTCTTAGCTGAAATCTCATTTGCAACATCAAGATCAAGCTTAATGCCGCACTCGTGAGCGATAGCAGGAAGATGAAGCATTGTGTTTGTAGAGCAACCAAGAGCCATATCAACAGTAAGAGCATTTTTAAATGCCTTTTCTGTCATAATATCTCTTGGGCGAATGTTCTTTTCAACAAGCTCCATAATCTTCATACCTGCGTGCTTACCAAGCTGAATACGCTGAGAATAAACAGCAGGAATTGTGCCGTTGCCCTTAAGACCCATACCGATAACCTCGGTTAAGCAGTTCATAGAGTTAGCAGTAAACATACCTGAGCAAGAACCGCAGGTTGGGCAAGCATTGTTTTCATATTCATTAAGCTTTTCCTCGTCAATTTCGCCTACCTTAAAGCGTGAAACTGCCTCAGAAACTGTAGAATAGCTGATTTTTTTGCCGTCAACACGACCTGCAAGCATAGGACCGCCACTAACAAAAACAGACGGAATATTTAATCTTGCAGCCGCCATAAGTAAGCCCGGAACATTCTTGTCGCAGTTAGGAACCATTACAAGACCATCAAAAGCATGAGCCTTAGCCATAGCCTCTGTTGAATCCGCAATAAGCTCACGAGTTACAAGTGAGTACTTCATACCCTCGTGGCCCATAGCAATACCGTCACATACAGCAATAGCAGGGAACACAATCGGAACACCACCTGCAAGGGCAACGCCCATTTTTACTGCTTCAACAACCTTGTCAATATTTGTATGACCAGGTACAATATCATTTTTTGAGCTTACAATACCGATTAAAGGCTTTTTAATTTCTTCATCTGTAAGACCAATAGCGTGCAAAAGTGTACGCTGTGGAGCGGCATTGATACCGTCTCTTAAAACTGAACTCTTCATATATATCATCCTTTCACAGTTAAATTCATTATATCGCTATAATTAGACTTTATTATATCATATAAATATATTTTTATCAAGACCACTGCGGTTATAAGCTAACGCTTAACGCTGTTTATTATTTAAAAGCCGTCTTACATAATCTAAAACCTGAAACTGTTCACTCTCGTCAAGTTTATTAAGTCCCATAACTACCTTATTTACAACAGGATTTTCAACCCTTGAATCTTCTTCAAAAAATTCGCCTATACTTATATTAAGACCCTTGCATATTTTTGAAAGACAATGCACGGTCGGATTTTTTTCATCTTTTTCAATCATATCTAAATAAGAAGGTGTTAATCCTGTAACCAAAGCAAGCTGAAGCTGTGTAAGATTATTGGCAGTACGCAATTCTTGGACCCTCAGACCAATACTATAATTTATCATAACAATCACCTGAATTAAAACATTTATAATTAATTATACTAATATTATCAATATATATCAAGCACCAAATTACTTTTTAATTCTCATTAATTAAATTGAATATTATATATCAGCTCATTACAGCCATAAATATATAGCCTATTCCAACCATAAAAAAGTTGCTCAATCCGTGCATAATAATAGGATAAATAACACTTTTTGATTTTATATATGTAATTCCATACACTATACCTAATACAAAGGCATAACCCAACTGAAACCAATCGAAGGATAATACAAACGGAAATATTGTCCAATTGATATGCGCAACAGAAAACAATACCGAAGCTATCGCAACAATAAATGCATAGCCCTTTTTATTATCCTTACAAATAACTCCGCTAAGAATTGTAATAGGAAGTGCTCTAAATAAAATTTCTTCTGATGTTCCCGATAAAAACAACTGAAAGCCTAATGTTCCTAAAACATTTGAAACATTCAGCTCATAATCATACATTACGATTGAATTAAGCGAATAACCAACGATATAACTGATAAGAACATAAATAAAAATAACAACAGCAAAAATCGTTGTATATAATATGCCGCTCTTATCTACTTTTGGCATCAACCGAAATTTCAAATCACTTTTCTTGCCGGTAACAAAAATAATCACCAACGCCACTATCATCTGAACAATATGATGCACGGTAATGCTCATAAATGTCTCGTCTTTATCAATCGCTGTATATTGAAATAAGCCGGCAATAAAACTGCCTAACTTACTTGCAAAGGTTTGAACTACAAACAAACCTAATATAATAAATAGAATATATATCGTCTTTTTTCTCTTAGTAAATTTCATAGTATCCCCAGCCACCCCCCATAAGCTTAGAATTATCTCTCTACTTTACTGCACTTTTTTCATTAATATAGGATACCCTGAACCTAAAAAACGCATAAATGACAATTTATTTTGCTTATGCACTTTAAATCCGCTTTTTTCGTACAAGCTTATAGCCGCCGGATTATTGGAAAACACTTCAACCAACCAAGCAGTATATCCCTCTGTTTCAAACGCATAATTTAAAAGTGCCGTACCAACGCCTTTTCTTCTTGCCGCACTGCTCGTTACCAAAATATCTATATATAACTCGTCATCCAATTTAACTACAGGTGTTTGGAATATTGCGTTCATTTGCTTACTGAGTATAGTACCTTTAAGCTTGCCGAAATATTTTATACACACATCACAATCAAAATTTAATGGTCGAATTTTGTTTGTAGCAATTCCCATTAAACCCAATACTTTTTCATCTTCGACATAACATTTAAATAAAGAAGCGTGAAATATTTCAAAAAACAATTTTCTTTTTAGAGCCTCATCTTTTGAAAATGTCATAAAATGTCCAAAACCCTCCATAAACAATTCAACCGCTTGCTTTTTTTGAGAGTCATTTAAACAGCCATATTCTGTAATTTTATATTTACTCACATTTACCCCTCTCTCGTATTTAGTGCAAACAGCACTTTGATAAATTAATCTTATATAACAGAGCGTAACCCACTAAATATATTTAAGTACCACACTTACAAATTGGAACTCACGGCTTTCTTTTATTGACAAAAGCACTTATCAGCATAGCAATAATACCGATAATCAGATAACAACCGCCATACAGCAAGAATGCAGTTTCTCCCATTTTAAAAAATAGCCATACTCCTGTCAGGAATAATCCTGCTGAAATAATAGGGAGTACCCATAACCGCTTAATGTTCTTTCCGGCAAACACACCGCAAACAGCGGCATATAAAGGGTTGATGACAAAAAACAATATGAAGCAAATAGCCATTCCCGCACCGCCTGCAAATGTTACTGCAATCCAAGGGAAACCTATCATCAAAACCAAAGCAGATATAGTCCAAGCAATCAGTTTTTTCATACAAGCACACTCCTTTGAATAATTCAATTTACCCAAGCACTTCGGCTTCTATTTCGAGCCGAAACTTTTATCCTTGCTTTGATTAAGTGTCAGCTTAATCAAAAGAATTTAAGTTTATTGATACAACAATTTTACAGTCGGGCTACAATTGTTTTTTCAGATGACACTATCTGCTCGGATTGGGTCAAGCGTCACGCTTGAAATTAGGATTTATCTGACCAATGAATTTACAAATTTGATAATTTCAATACACATTTCATTGCTTTTATAATGATGAATATAGTGACCGCAATCGTAAACTATTAAATCTGCATTTTGCATTTTTGCAAATTCTTTCTGAGCATTAATCCAATGACCTTGTGTTTGTTTTCCGTTTGAAACAAACAATAACATCGGATATTTTGCATATCCTGATTTTTTTACTAAAGCAACATTACTCAAAATTTCTTTAGATTCATTGATATGACAGATATTTAAAGCATTTCTCTTTCTCAGCAACTTATGTTGCTTAAATTCAAACTTAGTCAACTCTTTTTTACTTATAGGACATAATAATACTTGCAGTTTGAATTTTGTAGCAAACCTCATCAATTTTATCTTTTTTTCTACCTGTTCATCAGTCCATACACTATAAGTAAGAGGAGTACACATATCATTTCCGATTATCGCCATTACATCATCCGGATACAACTGTGCCCACCTTAACGCTTCAACACCCGACATAGAATGTGGCATTAAAATATATGGACCGTTTTCTCCGATAGCTTTTAATGCCTTTTTCTGCGTTGAAACAAGGGTATCTATATCAGCAGGAGAATCAAAAATATCTGAATATCCGTAACCGAACTTTTCCATTACAATCACTCTGAAATTTTTTGACAACTTTTCATATAGAATCTTAAAATCATACACAGGAGCAACCGTTCCTGAACCAGACATAAGTACAATTTTGGGATTATTCTTATTACCTACGCAATACAAATGAATGTTATGTCCGTCTACATTCACGAGCTTTCCTTTGCTTTTCAATCGCTTATCCATATGTATATCTCCATCAAATTCAATTCTCTCAAGCACTTCGGCTCGTAATTCGAGCCGAAAGTTTGATATATTAAAAGTTATTTTTCGACAATATAGTTGATAAATCGGCTACGGTATCAATAAAGCTCATACCTTTACAATTCCGTTTAAAACGGAATTGTAAGCAGTCTTTATGTTAAGGACTCCGTCCTTAAAACCTGCAAGCCTTTGAAAAGGCTTGACCGAAACTTTTAAATTTCGCTTTGATTAAGCAACACGCTTGTTATTTATTAGATTTATAATCCAAAATTCCGATTATGCCCAAAACTACAAATCCTACGGATAAAATAAGTGTTACTATCCATCTTGTCATATCTTCGCCATTTATTCCAAGCACAAAAAATGCAAGTATTGCAATAATACCAATTACCAATTGGAATATTGATGCTATTAAATTAAACTTACTTTTCATATATACCTCCATAAAATTTAAATAAAAGGGACTGTCAAAGACAGCCCCCTTAATTTCCAAGGAATTATTTCGCGTAGTCAACAGCTCGGTTTTCACGGATAATATTAACTTTAATCTGACCCGGATATTCAAGCTCTTCTTCAATCTTCTTACAAATATCTCTTGCAAGAGGAATCATTCTTTCGTCATTTATTATTTCAGGCTTAACCATAACTCTTACTTCACGACCTGCCTGAATTGCAAATGAGCGTTCAACACCTTCAAATGATGAAGAAACTTCTTCAAGCATTTGCAAACGCTTGATGTAATTTTCAACATTTTCTCTTCTTGCACCCGGTCTTGCTGCTGAAAGAGCATCAGCCGCCTGAACAAGACAAGCAACAATACTCTTAGCCTCAACATCGCCGTGATGTGCATGAATAGCATGAATAACTGCATCGCTTTCCTTGTACTTGCGTGCATAATCAACGCCAATTTGAACATGAGTACCTTCGATTTCATGGTCAAGTGCCTTACCAATATCATGCAAAAGACCAGCTCTTTTTGCAATTGTTGGGTCAAGACCAAGTTCACTTGCCATCATACCGGCAAGATAAGAAACCTCAAGTGAATGATTAAGAACATTTTGACCGTAGCTTGTACGGTATCTTAATCTACCCAAAAGCTTAACAAGCTCAGGATGAATGTTATGAACGCCTGCTTCAAGAATAACCTTTTCACCATCACGCTTAATGGCAGCATCAACATCTCGTTTTGCTTTTTCGATCATTTCTTCAATTCTTGCAGGGTGAATTCTACCGTCAGAAATAAGTCTTTCAAGTGCAAGTCTTGCAACCTCTCGTCTAACAGGCTCAAAACATGAAAGAGTAATCGCCTCAGGTGTATCATCAATAATAAGGTCAACACCGGTTAAAGTTTCAATAGCCCTGATGTTTCTGCCCTCACGACCGATAATTCTACCTTTCATCTCGTCATTTGGCAATGGCACTACAGAAATTGTAGCTTCGGCAACCTGCTCAGCGGCAAGTCGCTGAATCGCAAGAGAAATAACATTTCTCGCTTTTTCGTCAGCTTCTTCTTTAAGCTGTTCGTTATACTCCATAATCCTTACAGATTTTTCGTGAGTAAGCTCATTTTCAAGCTGTGAAAGCAAATGGTTTTTAGCTTGCTCTGCTGTGAAACCTGAAATTTTTTCAAGCAGTTCAAACTGACTCTTTTTAAGTGTCTCAATTTCCTCAAGCTTTTCATCAGCTTCTTTTAATTTTTTAGAAACCTTCTCTTCCTTCTGCTCCATATTATCAAGCTTACGGTCAAGAGTTTCTTCCTTTTGTTGGATGCGTCTTTCCTGACGCTGAACCTCCTTACGGCGATCCGCAATTTCCTTCTCGCTTTCTGTTCTAAAGCGATGAACTTCATCCTTACCTTCAAGGACAACTTCCTTTTTCTTAGCCTCAGCCGCCTTAATTGCATCCGAAACAATCTTTTTTGCTTCTGACTCAGCACTGCCGATTTCTTTTTCAGCAACCTTTTTACGATAAGTAATACCACAAAAAACACCAACAGCACCAAAAACAACAGCCGCAGCAAGGATGGAAATTATTGCAATTCCTAAATCCATTTATGACACCTCCTTGAACTTTTTGTTGTCTTTTAGCTTTTATTCCCCAATCAAATAACCTTTAAGGTGCCGTTACAAGATATTCAGTTGTTATTTTACAAAATAAAAAATATTTTTTAATATTTACACAATTATCAGTACATCGCACTCCTTGCCAAAACACTGAAAAAACATTATATTATGTTATAAAAACTAAAAAATATCTAAATATACGGCTCTATAAAGAGTCTGATTAAAAAACGCAACGAACTTCTTAATAATTGTGAAATCCGCATAAATCCGCAATAATGGATTACATATAATTCTATACGAAAATGCACCAATTGTCAAGAATATATACAGTCATTTTTGCAAATAATTAATAAATAGCAATACCGCAATATTCTATTATGTCAATAAGAATAAAAATATTAACGAAATTTGTACAAAATGCTTTGTAATTTTACTGAAACTGTAAAAAGTAAAAAAAGTTTCGTTAATTTTTTATCAAACTATTGAAGAAATGAAAAAAATGTAATATAATTATAGTACCTTATAAATTAGGAGGAATTTTAATTATGTCAGTAAAAGTTGCAATTAACGGTTTTGGCCGTATTGGCCGTCTCGCATTCAGACAGATGTTCGGTGCTGAGGGTTATGAAGTAGTAGCTATCAACGATCTTACAGCTCCTAAGATGCTCGCTGCTCTTCTTAAGTACGACACAGCTCAGGGCGGTTTCTGCGGTAAAATCGGTGAGAACACACACACAGTTGAAGCTGGTGAGAACTCAATCATCGTTGATGGTAAGGAGATCACAATCTATGCTAAGCCAAACGCTGCTGAGCTTCCATGGGGCGAAATCGGTGTTGATGTAGTTCTTGAGTGTACAGGTTTCTACACATCAAAGGCTAAGAGCCAGGCTCACCTTGATGCTGGTGCTAAGAAGGTTGTTATTTCTGCTCCTGCTGGTAACGATCTTAAGACTATCGTTTACAGCGTAAACGAGAATACTCTTACAACAGAGGATAAGATCATTTCTGCTGCTTCTTGCACAACAAACTGCCTTGCTCCTATGGCTGATGCTCTCAACAAGTATGCTGCTATCCAGAGCGGTATTATGTCAACAATCCACGCTTACACAGGCGATCAGATGATTCTTGACGGTCCTCACAGAGGTGGCGACCTCAGAAGAGCAAGAGCTGGTGCTGCTAACATCGTACCTAACTCAACAGGTGCTGCTAAGGCTATCGGTCTTGTTATTCCTGAGCTTAACGGCAAGCTCATCGGTTCTGCACAGCGTGTTCC
>JAXJSN010000121.1:0-16258 GCA_036310085.1 Ruminococcus sp. | reverse complement strand
GAATATAACAAATTCCCTATTCGCCCTTTAAATTGGAACTCTCCTGCTGATTATATTAAAGCTTTTTTGTCTACTGGTGAAGTTTTCTAATTTTGTAACACATCATTGACAAACCTACAATCAAGAAAAGACCGCATTGTCGCTTGTGTGATTACAACAGATGTGTTACATAAAAAGAGTTTGAACCGTGGAATTATGGAAAACTGCAAGCAGTTTACGCACAATTCCACAGTACTACGACTACTACAGGATAAAACATAAGAGTAGAAATAAAAAAAGAATAGCGAATAGTGAACCTCTATGTTACAGTTAAATTGCGAGAAATAAGAGCAACAAGAGAAAACTATCCGTTAAGAATATTATAATACAAAAGATGAAGTCTTTTAAATCTATAATTAAATATACTATAAAATATGATATATACCTGAGTTATACGATAAATGTATTCTTCTTTACCGGTGAAGTTATTTTATATTAACGCGTGACACATCATTGTTAAATCTATAAACTACATAATTTAATATTCAATTTATGAAATTGTTTATCAAATCAAAAACTAAAGTATATTTAACGCAAACTAATTTGTGTTCCTTATTCTCTATACAAAATAAGATTAAATATCAAACCTTGAACACCTTGATTTGTCCTTTCAAATATTTAAAAAATTAGTTAAGGCTATCGCAAAATTTTTCTTTTTGCGATAGCCTTTTTTAGATTAATAATACTCGTATAAAGGAAATTTTATTGTTTTATTAAAGATAATGCAACTAAACACGAGTAATCTTTTTTAATTCATACAAATTATGACTTTTTCCATGCGGATGGAGAGAACAAGAGTAAGAGTGGGAATAACTCCAATCTGCCGGCAAGCATATTAAAAATAAATACAGATTTAGAAAGAACAGTAAAATTAGAAAAGTTTCCGACAGGTCCAACTTCACCAAGACCGGGTCCTGTATTATTAAGGGTAGCGGCAACAGAAGTAAAAGTTGTCAGAAAATCTTTATTATCTAAAGATATTAAAAGCATACTTATAGCAAAAATTCCAATATAAACTATAAAATATACAGATGTTTGACGCATTATTTCATGATTAACTGTTTTTCCGTCAAGCTTAACTGTTTTTACATTTTTAGGATGAACAAGCAAAGAAAATTCTTTTTTTACTTGTTTAAAAAGCATAATGATTCTTGAAACCTTAAATCCGCCACCAGTACTTCCTGCCATAGCTCCAATAAAAGTAGTTATTATTATTACAGCTTTGGAAAGTTCAGGCCAATTATTTACATCAGTAATACCAAATCCTGTTGTACTGATAAGAGAAGCAACATAGAAGAAGCTGTTGTGGAAAGATTCGAAAAGAGTAGGATACATTGAACTGATATTAACAGTAATTATAGCTACAGATGCAGCAACAATTCCTAAAAACACCCAAAGCTCTTCAATTTTAAATGCTTGTTTGAATTTTCTTGCAATAAGTAAAAGGTAGAAAGAAAAGTTAATACTAAACAGTATCATAAATACAGCAATTACACCCTGCAAATAATAAGAATCATATGCGGCAATGTTTTCAGCTCTAATACCAAATCCGCCTGTA
Organism: Ruminococcus sp.; assembly: GCA_036310085.1. GTDB lineage: Bacteria > Bacillota > Clostridia > Oscillospirales > Acutalibacteraceae > Ruminococcoides. Next base: position 14,661 of record JAXJSN010000121.1, on the reverse strand, counting down.
CCAGCTGCCGCAAAGCTTACATTAATAGCATCGAATATACTCATACCGCCAAAAAGTAATAATATAAACTCAAGCAAAGTTAAGCCTATATATATACCATATAGCATAGCGGCATATCTACGCATATGAGGTACTGCCTTACCAATGATAGGTCCCGGGCTTTCTGCTTTCATAAGATAAATATTTTGTTGACCACCGAGTTTAGGTATAATTGCAAGTAAAAATACAATTACACCCATACCACCTAACCAGTTAAGAAAACTACGCCAAATAAGCATACAATTGCTTAATTCTTCAACATTTACCATTATAGTGGCACCTGTTGTAGTAAATCCGGACACTGTTTCAAACATAGCATCAATAAATGAAGGGATTTCTCCGCTCAACCAAAATGGCAAACATCCTACTAATGATAGAACAATCCAGCTTAAAGCAGTAGCCGCAAAGCCTGTTTTTTGGTAAAGAACAATATTTTTAGGTTTTTTAATTTTAATTGCTAACAAACCAAGTAATACACTGGCAAGACCTACGCAAAAGAAATAAATTCCTTCATGTTCAGAATAAATCAATGATGTAATGGTTCCTATTTGCATTGCAACGCCTTCAATGATAAGAACCCAACCAAGTATTAGTAATATAAGTCGTTTATTCATACTCTCTCCCCTCAACGCTTGATTACAATATCATCAAGGTCATTAAGTCCCTGATGCTTTGTAAGCACTACAACCATATCATTAGGAAGAATAACATCGCTACCCTGAGGGAGAATAATCTTACCATGACGATTGATACAAATAATCTGTAAGTTATCTTTTAACGGAAGATTCATAAGCGGAATATCAGTAACTTTTGATGTTCCCCTCACTTTAAATTCGAGAGCCTCTACCCTATCATCGTTTAGTTTGTAGAGAGTTTCTACATTACTTCCAAGTGAGTTTTGCATAGCTCGAATATATCTAACGATATATTCTCCTGCAATGTTTTTAGGATGAATAATGCAATCAATCTGCAAATCATCAAGAATAGTATCAAAAGATGTGTTATTAATTTTAGTAATAATCTTAGCTTTAGAAACACGCTTAATATAAAGAGTACTCAGAATGTTTTCTTCATCGTAGTCCATAAGAGCGGCAACACCGTTTGCATGCTCAATACCTTCGCTTAAAAGCAAATCTTGATCCATACAGTCACCGTTTATAATCATTGCTTCAGGTAATAAATCCGCAAGCTCAGTGCATCTTTCGGTATTTCTTTCTATGATTTTAACATTAGAGCCTGATGCTATAAGAGTCTTTGCGAGGTAATAAGAAATTTTACCTCCACCAAGCAAAAACACATCACGACTTTTACCTATGGACACATTAATTTTCTTAAAGAATTTTGCTGCAATATCTGTTCTTGCAATAACAGATATCTTATCTCCACCATTCAAAACAAAATCGCCATTAGGTATAAATAAATTACTATCTCTTTCTACAGTACAAATTCTTACTTTACCCTTTAAGTTATCAATGTCGCTAATTTTTTTACCGTTAATTGGCGAATCATCAGGTAACGAAACCTTAATAAGCTCAACCATACCCTTTGAAAATGAATCAATTTCAATTGCACCTGAAAATCTAAGTAATCTTGAAATTTCATTAGCGGCTGTAAGCTCAGGATTTATAGCCATAGATAATCCAAGCTGGTCTTTAACTCTTGGCAAATCTTTAGTATACTCAGGATTTCTTACACGAGCAATAGTGTGCTTAGTACCAACAGATTTAGCCATAAGACAAGAATAAAGATTAATTTCATCAGATGCAGCTGCGGCAATTAATAAGTCGGCATTTTCAGCTCCGGCTTCAACAAGTACATCATATGTAGCGCCATTTCCTTCAACTCCCATAACATCAAGAGAATTTGAAAGGTTTTCTACGGCCTCTCGATTTATATCAATAACTACAATATTATGACCCTCAGCATTTAACTGAGTAGCTATTGATGTTCCGACTTTTCCACAACCAATAATAATAATGTCCATATTTTACCTCAGAAAATATAATAATTAAACACATTAAATAATACACCAAAAAATCATAAAAAGCAATACGATAACGATAAATTAACCAAATCTTAATTATATTTTAATAATTAGCAGATATTGAAAAAATTTTCCAATTGTGTTAATATAAATACAAATAAGTTAGAAAGGAATACATCTATGAGTAATCTTCGTACTACAAATCAAACTGAAACAAAAAAAATTCTAGATGCATTTTATTCAAAAGACCCTGATAAAATTTTAAGTGCATCACACATAATAATTCAATCCGTTATTACAAACAGACCTTTAATTGAATCATTGATACCACATATAGATAAAATAAATCAACTAACCGAAGAATTATCATATGGCGGAGCAATTCTGCCAAACAGCCGTTTTGTAAGAAATGCAATCCATATTATCGACGAAAGCAAAAACGAAGCTTGTCTTTGTGAACTTGCTTTTACTAGCTTCGGTTCATCTCCACAAAGCATAGTAGATAGTTTTGGTTTTACTATAAAAGAACCAATTAAGAGTGAGGGTTTTACACGATTCGCTATTGTAGAATGTCCTGTTTGCCACAGTATATACAAGGTATGTGAGGAATATACAGGCGGACACACTACAAACACTTACTACGAAAAGTTAAATTGATAATAATTTATATAAACTCACTTTTAACTTTAAAAATAAATAGTTAGAAAACTAACAAAGGGACTGCTTTTAGCAGTCCCTTAATAATATAAATAAAATTATTTAACCATGCTAGCAACTTCAGAAGCGAAATCGTCCTGCTTCTTCTCAATGCCTTCGCCCTTTTCAAAACGAACGAACTTCTTGATTTCGATAGAACCGCCAAGTTCCTTAGCTGTGTTATGAGTGTACTGCTTAACTGAAAGCTTGTTATCCTTAACAAACTCCTGCTCAACAAGGCAGTTCTCCTTATAGTACTTGCTGATTTTACCCATAACAATCTTATCAGCAATAGCCTCAGGCTTACCCTCGTTGATAACCTGCTGACGCATTACTTCCTTTTCATGCTCAATAACTTCAGCAGGAACTTCGTCTGCATTAAGATAAAGAGTGTTAAGAGCAGCAATCTGCATAGCAACATCCTTACCATAAGCTACGAACTCATCCTTAGCAGCGAGATCTGTATCAAAGTTTACGAGAACGCCAATCTTACCGCCTGCGTGAACATAAGCAACGCAAGCACCTTCCATACGCTCAAAACGACGGATCTGGATATTCTCACCGATTGTGAGAACCTTCTCCTGAAGAAGCTCAGCAACAGTCTTATCTGAACCTGTAGCCTGCATCTCAAGAAGAGCTGCTACATCAGCTGGATTCTTTTCGATTACTGTTTCTGCACAAGTCTTAACAAAATCCATAAATGAATCATTCTTAGCAACGAAGTCTGTTTCAGCGTTAACTTCAATTACAACACCTACTGAGAGATCGTCATTAGTAACTGCATAAGCTACACCTTCTGCTGCTACTCTGCTAGCCTTCTTAGCCTGCTTAGCAAGACCCTGTTCTCTTAAGAAGTCTACTGCTTTATCCATATCGCCATCGGCATTTTTGAGAGCTGTTTTGCAGTCCATCATACCGCAGCCTGTTTTTTCTCTAAGTGCTTTTACATCCTGAGCTGTAAATGCTGCCATTTAAAATCATCCTTTCAAGATATATTTAAATAAATACTAAACACCATATAATAATGGTGTTTAGTATTACAGAAAATCAATTAAGTGTAAACTTACGCTTCTTCAGCTACTTCTTCAACAGCAGCTGCACCCATCTGACCTTCTCTGCCTTCGATTACAGCATTAGCCATAGCACCAGCGATAAGCTTAACTGCACGAATAGCATCGTCATTACCAGGGATTACGTAATCAATTTCATCAGGATCGCAGTTTGTATCTACGATAGCAACAATCGGAATATTGAGCTTCTTAGCTTCTGATACAGCGATTCTTTCTTTTCTTGGGTCAACGATGAAGAGTGCACCAGGCATTTCCTTCATATCCTTGATACCACCCATGAACTTCTCAAGCTTCTCGATTTCGAGGTTAAGCTTAATAACTTCCTTCTTTGGAAGAAGATCGAATGTACCATCCTCCTGCATTGTGCGGAGCTGCTTTAAGCGAGCAATTCTTCTGCGAATTGTTGCAAAGTTTGTGAGCATACCACCAAGCCATCTAGCGTTTACATAGTAAGCACCTGCACGCTCAGCCTCTTCTTTAACTGATTCCTGTGCCTGCTTCTTTGTACCTACAAAAAGTACGCTCTTGCCTTCTGCTGATACTTCACGAACAAAGTTGTAAGCTTCTTCGAGCTTCTTAACGCTCTTCTGAAGGTCGATAATATAAATACCGTTACGCTCTGTGAAGATGTACTCAGCCATCTTAGGGTTCCATCTTCTTGTCTGGTGACCAAAGTGTACACCTGCTTCAAGAAGCTGTTTCATTGAAACTACTGCCATTTTTAATTTCCTCCTTAGGTTAAAACCTCCGCTGTGCTTTGAAATTTTATTGACCCAATAAGCTATAAAAGCCACCCTGTCAATAAGCACCAGCGTGCGAAATGCTTATATATTATACCATATAAAATAAAAAAATCAAGCATTTTTAAATAAAAACACTTGATTTTTAAATATTTTTTAATTTTTTTACGCTACAGTTAAATCAAAAAATCTGACTGAACCACAACTTATAATAAATTTTTGTGTTTCGTGCCATTTACTTGTTCCAATATAAAAACAAAGTATTCTGTGCTGTACAGCAGAACCATTTTGGTCGAATATAAAAGAAACAGCATCCTTTACATCTTGATTTGGTTCGATTGCAGTTGAACCGTAATATTTATACTCTGAAATAATAGTGTCAATTGATGATGTGCCTGAACGGTTCATAGCATCTCGAATAGATTGAGCAACCAGTGCACAACCTGCATATCCCATTGTGCCTGCCTCACCCATTACAAGTCTTTCAAGCTTTGCTCTGTCGTACGCAGAGAGGCTAACAAGACTTGGTGAGTAAGATAAATCCGGATTGCTGATCTCTAAAAGAAAATCAGGTGTTGATATTTCATTTTCAACTTCACTATTTGTTGAATTTTCAGCAGGCTTAGTTGCCTCAACCTTGTTTTGCTTAGTACTGTCTGTAATTTCAGTCTTTTTTGAGTCGGATTTATCAGTAGTCTTATTCTTTACTTTTGAAGGCTTTTTAGCTTTTTTATCCTTTTCAGATTCAGATTTAGCCTTCTCCGATTTTTTAGTATTACTTTTTTCAGTAGTTTTTGTTTCTTTATCAGTTTTTTTGTTACCGTAATCATTTGTTTTAGTAACAGAAATGCAATTTTCTTTAATCAAAGAAGAAAACGCATCAACATCACCTATTGAATACGCAGCTGTTTTGCTGTCACCAAAAGCGTCAACATTAGGAGCAAGTGTTGTTGTAGGTACAATAAGTGCTGTTGCTGCCAAAGTAAGCGCAACAGTAAATGAAAACAACTTAATTGCCTTATTGGATTTGCTGTTATTTTCAGCTTTATATTCAACTTGGTTTCTTTTTAAACTGCCTGTGTTTTCACTGCAGTTACCAAATTTTGTAGCTCTCAAAAATTTGTCCTCCCTATGATTTCAGTGCAATACAAAACATTCGATAGTTTTTTAGGTGTATCGCACAACTTCCTTTAGTCGTTAAAATTTTATCAAACACACAACATCAAGTGGTATTAAAACACAAAGCGTTTAAAATTGCAACCCTTCGACTACTGTACTTTTTTGTAATATTTGTTATTTTTCTGTTACAAACTAATTTTTAATTACATTATGAAAAAATAGTTTGTTGATATTGCACATAATTTTAATATTCTCTTCGTTATATCTGCCCTATAGAGAGAATATCAACTTTTTTGAAATTTATCGGAAAAACGCCTGTTTTTAGCTCTTTTTTGAGGTTTTGGAGTGTTACAGGAAATGATTATAATATCCTCACCGATAAGCTCAATTTTCTCCCAAGGGATAACATAATCCTCACAACTGCCAAATAATCCAAATATCGAATATCCTCCAAATATTACTATTGATACAACACACGCAGTTTTTGTATCTACTATTACATCATCAACAAATCCAATTCTTGTACCATCATTTGCACTTATAACTTCTTTATGCTTTAAATCTGTAAAACGACAATTCATAAACCTATCTCCTACATAGTTTATTGTAAATTTGATTGACTTTTATAAATATATTTGATAAAATTTCAGTGTATACCAAATACTACTATATAATTGTTTGGAGTTGAATTTATGAACTATATTTTTATGACCGACGCATCCTGCGACCTTACCCCTGAGCTCGCAAAAGAAATTAATGTAGAAGTAATTCCTATGGAGTTTGAAATGGAAGACAAATCATATCTGCATTATATTGATAGCAGAATGATGAGCCAAGAAGAATTCTATACAAAGCTTAAGAGCGGTGTTATCGCAAAAACAAGCCAAGTAAATTATAACACTTTTATCAATTACTTTGAGCCGTATCTCAAAGCCGGTAAAGATGTATTATATACAGGTATACCGGGTGGACTTAGCGGTACATACAACACTTGTATGATTGCCGTAAAAGAGCTACAGGAAAAATATCCTGACAGAAAGATTATTGCTATTGACTCTTGTTGCGACTCTTTAGGTCTTGGTCAACTTGTTTACCTTGCGGGTAAAAAATATACTGAAGGTACTTCGATTGATGAGCTTGCTGATTTTATTAATGAAACAAAAGTAAAGGTTTGCCATTGGTTCGTTGTTAAGGATCTTGACCATCTCAAAAGAGGTGGTAGAATTTCTGCTGTTACTGCTACATTTGGTAAAGCTTTACAAATAAAGCCACTTTTAGGCGTAAACGACGATGGCAGTCTTGCTAATATTGGAAAAATCAGAGGCGAAAGCAATGTGATCAGCACTCTTATCAAACATTACGAGCGTGATGCTGAAAATCCAAAGAACAATATAGTATTTGTTGCTCATGCTGATAATGTTGAAGGTGCCGAAGAGCTTAAGAAGAGACTCAAAGGAACTTGTAAAGAAGTTAAAATTTTATCTATCGGACCTATTATTGGTGCTCACGTAGGCTCAGGTTTACTTGCAATTACCTTCCTTGGCGACAGAAACACAAATAATTGAAATATATAAAATATTCATAATAACCACATTTTTCTACACTTTATTTAGCAACTTGCACATAAAACTAAATAAATTTTCTACACTATAAAATACCTCTTTGACATATTATTTCTATTTCGGAATTAAAATAAGCTTATTGTTATGATAAAATTATGTTAAAATGAAATGCTATATGTCAGGAGGCATTTTTATTGTTTTTTAAAAGATTAATTACAGGAGTCATGGCAGCAATGATGATAACAGGAATATGCACAACAGGTGTTACAGCAGCAAACAAAAAAATAGACTACCAGGCTTATGCCGCTAAGTTAGATGAAACAACTTATTCAGGTAAAGATCTTGGAGCAACCTATTCCAAAAAATCAACAACCTTTAAGGTATGGTCGCCAACTGCAGATAGTGTAAAGGTTAATCTTTACGAGCATGGCAGTGATGACGAAGGCGATTCCGGTATTATTGAATCAAAAGCTTTGGTTCTTGACAAGAAAACAGGTGTTTGGAGTACAACTGTCAGCGGTAATCTCGCTTGCAAATATTACACCTACTCAGTTAAGCACGGCAAAGATGTAAAAGAAACTGCCGATGTTTACGCTAAGGCTTGTGGTGTAAATGGTAAGCGTTCAATGGTTGTAGATTTAGCTTCAACCGATCCGGAAAACTGGGAAAATGATAATCATATACTTGTAAACAGTCAAACTCAGGCTACTGTTTGGGAAACATCAGTTGCAGACTTCTCATCTTCCGAGTCAAGTGGCGTTTCTATTAAAAATAGAGGTAAATTTCTTGCATTTACTGAAGAAGGCACAACTGTTGACGGCATTCAGGGCGGCACATCAACTTGCGTTGACTACCTGAAAAAGCTCGGTGTAAAGTATGTTCAGATTATGCCATTTTATGATTTTGGTTCAGTTGATGAAAGTAAGGATATTATGTCACAGTACAACTGGGGTTATGATCCTATAAATTATAACTGTCCGGAAGGTTCTTATTCATCTAATCCTTATAACGGTGAAGTTAGAATTAAAGAATGTAAGCAGATGGTTCAGGCTCTTCATAATGCAGGTATTGGTGTAATTATGGATGTAGTATACAATCACACTTATACACCTGAATCAGCTTTCCAGTATACTGTACCTAATTATTATTATAGAATGAATGAAGACGGTACATTCTCAAACGGCTCTGGTTGTAGCAATGATACCGCCTCAGAGCATCTTATGTTTAGAAAATATATGATTGACTCTGTCACCTACTGGGCTAAAGAATACCATATTGATGGCTTCCGTTTTGACCTTATGGGTCTTCACGATGTTACAACAATGAATGAAATTCGTAAAGCTCTTGATAATCTTTATGAAGATGGCAGCGGTAAAAAAATCATTATGTATGGTGAAGGTTGGGATATGCCAACAAACTGCGACGAAGGTACAGTTATGGCAAACCAAAAAAACCTTAAACAAATGAATGACAGAATCGGTGCTTTTGATGATACAATCCGTGATGCTATAAAAGGCAGCAACGCTGGTATTGATGGCGGATTTATTCAGGAAGGTAAAAAGCGTTCAAATTTAAAGGTAGGTATTGCAGGACAAGCCGAAAACTTTACAGGCTGGGCAAATGTAGCATCTCAATGTGTTACCTATACCTCCTGTCACGATAATTTATGTTTCTATGATAAGCTTGTTGACTCTGTTGTTGGCAGAGGAAGCGAATACAGAAAGCGTTACGAAAATATCGTTGCTATGAATAAGCTTGCAGGTGCAATTGTACTTACATCTCAGGGTATTCCTTTTATGCTTTCAGGTGAAGAATTTGGCAGAAGTAAAGATGGCGACGAAAATTCATATGCATCATCTCGTGAGTTAAATATGATTGATTGGAAAAACCTCAACGAATACAGCGACCTTGTTGAGTATTATAGAGGTTTATATAAAATCCGCAATAATTTTGCAGCTTTGTCAGACTGTACAGCAATGACAGCTAACAGCATTTCTTATCTAGACAGTCTACCTGATGGTGTTGTAGCTTATAAAGTGAACAATACTGAAAGCGGCAAATGGAATACAATGTGCGTAATATTTAACGGTGCTAATATTGCTCAGAAAGTTAAACTTGATGGTGAATGGGTTGTTATTGCAGACCACAAAACAGCAGGTTTAAGAAATATCAGAGTTGAAAAAGATAAAGCTACTGTTGAGCCGCACTCCGCACTTATCCTTGTTGATAAAAAAAGTTATGATTCAGCAGAGATAAGTGATACTGAAGGAGCAGTTGTTATTGATTATTATGACAACGAATCTAAAAACTTTATAAAAACTCAAACTGTTACAGGTGAAGTTGGTAAAAATTTTGATATCAACAATCTGGCTCAAACACTTAATTATGACATAATCAGTATTGAAAATAAAAAAGAAGAAACTGATGAAAATTATAATATGTTCATTGATGGAGTTGTAAGAGTAAAGCTTTTTGTTGAAGAATTTAAAGGCGTTACTTCTTCTGTTATTTTTAAGTTTGTAGACGAAAACGGCAAGGAGCTTATTGACTCTTATGCTATTCGCAACAGAAGCGGTCAGCAGTATTTTACTCCTGAAATTCCATCAATAAAAAATTATGAGCTTAACCTCAGCAAGCTTCCTGATAACGGAGCAGGCGTTATTGGCGACGAAGAAACAGTAGTTGTATATAATTATACAAGAGTTACTGATGAAGATTCTGAAAATTGTAAGGTAAATATTATTTATATGGATAATACAGGTTCCATTATTGAGCAAAAAACACTTCTCGGTGTTGCTGGACAGCCATACCAGGCTGCTGAAAATGAATACGAGGATATGTCCCTTGTTTCAATTCCTGAAAAAGCCTTTGGATATTTTGAAGAAGACGAAATAAACCTGATATTCTCATATATTGCTCAACCTGACCCTTATAAAGATTTAATGGTTTATGTATATATTGCATCAGGCGTAATTTTATCACTTTGCGTAATTTCCACAATATATTCAAGCATAAGCCGCAAACGCAAATTTGTTGCTGAAATGGATATTGATGAATAATCATTTAATTTAGGTAGTTTTTTCCGTTTAGACGGAATAGATTATATACAAAAAAACAAGGAGGAATTTTATCTATGAGAACTACAAAAAAACTTCTCTCTGGTGTTCTCGCAATTTGTATGCTCGCATCTTCAGGTATCGTAACAAGCCTTGCAGCTACTGCTGATAAAGATGCCGTAAGTGGCAGTGATAATGCTGTTACTAATGATTATACAGTTGCTAGTGAAACAATTGATTCTAAATACACCTATACTAAGAGAGACCTCGGTGCAAACTATACACCAGCCGCAACAACATTTAAGGTTTGGGCTCCAACAGCTACTGAAGTAAAGCTTAATCTTTATGCTACAGGCTCAGATAGCGAACCAGGTGCTAAAGACCTAGCAAACTATCAGCTTCAGAAGCTTGAAGAAAACGGTCAGTGGACAGGCGTATGGTATGTAAAAGTTGATGGCGACCTCAAAAATGTTTACTACACATACACAATCACAGCTACTAATACTACCGGTAAGAAAACAACTACTAAGGAAACACAGGACGTATATTCTAAGGCTGTTGGCGTAAACGGTACTCGTTCAATGGTAGTTGACCTTGATTCAACTGATCCTGAGGGTTGGGAAAACGACAAGCATGTTCTTTTTGACAATGTAACAGATTTAACAACTTGGGAAATTCATGTAAAAGACTTCTCTTACGACAAGGCTTCTGGTGTAAGCGATGCTAATCGTGGTAAGTTCCTTGCATTTACTGAGGAAGGCACAACTCTTAATGCTGAGGGTAAAGTTTCTACAGGTATTGACTACCTTAAAGAGCTTGGTATTACTACAGTTCAGATTAACCCATTCTATGATTATCAGTCAGTAAACGAGGCTGGTAGCGATACTCAGTTCAACTGGGGTTATGACCCACAGAACTACAATGTTCCTGAAGGCTCTTATTCTACAAACCCATATGATGGTAATGTAAGAATCAAAGAGTGTAAGGAAATGATTCAGGCACTCCACGATGCAGGCATTTCAGTAGTAATGGACGTTGTTTATAACCACACATTTACAACTGACTCATGTTTCGAGGCTACTGTTCCTAACTACTACTACAGAATGATGTCAAATGGCACATATTCAAACGGCTCAGGTTGTGGTAACGAGTGTGCTACAGAGCGTGCTATGTACAGAGATTTCGTAATCGAATCTTGTCTTTATTGGGTAAACGAATATCATGTTGACGGCTTCCGTTTTGACCTTATGGGTATTATGGATGTTGAAACAATGAATATGGTTAGAGCTGCTCTTGATACAGTTGATACAAGAATCACAACTTGGGGCGAAGGCTGGACAGGTGGCGATTCTTATCATCCTGTAAACACATGTTCAGGTGAAAAGTACTATCCATCACTTCAGGGTAATGCTTCAAAGCTTGATCCAAGAATTGGTTTCTTCAATGACGGTATCCGTGATGGTATTAAGGGTAACTGTATGAGTATTGCTAACGCAGGTTATGTTCAGGGCAACAAAACTTGTGCAAGAGATATTCTTTACGGTGTAAGAGCTAACACAGTTGGTACAAATAAGTGGAAAGCTCCACAGCCTTCACAGTGCGTATCTTACGCAGCTTGTCACGATAACGCTACATTCTATGATCAGATTCTCGGCTCAACAGGTCTTGCTGAATACGGCGTTCGTAATAAGGAAGCTGTTAAGATGAATAAGCTCGGTGCTGCTATTGTATTTACAGCTCAGGGTTCTTCATTCATTCTTGCAGGTGAAGAAATGTGCCGTTCTAAGGATGGCGACACAAACAGCTATAAGTCTGCTGCTGACCTCAATATGATTAAGTGGCAGAATGTTGTTGATTATGCAGATGTAATCTCTTACTATAAGGGCTTAATGAAGATTAGAGAGCAGTTCTCACCTCTTACCTGCCCTGACAATACATATAAAAATGCATTCAAGTTCAACAATGCTATGAATGATATTACTGACTATATCGCTTACACAATTACAAACGATCAGCCTGGCGAATGGAATAAGATGGCTGTTCTCTTCAATAGTGATGATATAGCTGCTGATATTACACTTAAGGATACATCAGTAACTGAGTGGGTAATTCTTGCTAACGGCGACGAAGCAGGTCTTAACAACTTAGGCGAAGTATCAGGTTCTACATTCACTCTTCCTGCTCGTTCAGCTATTATCGCAGTTGATAAAGCTAGCTACGAAGCTGCAGGCAAAAAATCAGATATGGGTAAAGTAGTTGTAAACTATGTTTACGAAAAAGACGGTTCTAAGCTTGACGATTCTGTAATTCTTCAGGGTTCAATCGGTACAGGCTACCAGACAACTCCAAGTGCAGCTGTTCCTGATACATACCTTGTAAGCAAGGTTACAGGTAACGAAGCAGGTAAATTTGCTGAAACAACAACAGAAGTTACTTATGTATACAAGGATTATGTTCCTGAATCAATTTCAAAAGCTGACTTTAACGGTGACGGCAATGTAAACATCAACGATGTTACAACAATGCTTAGATACTTTGCAGAAGTTATCTCACTTGATGATGCAAAGGTTGACTTACTTGACTTAAACTATGATACATTAAAGAATGTAAACGATGCTACAATGCTCCAGAGATATCTTGCAGAGCAGACAGTATCAACAGGTACAGTAGTTGCTAACTACTACTACACAGACAAGAACGGTGAGCTTCAGAAGCTTGCTCCTTCTATTACAACAACAGGTCAGGTTGGTAGCGAATTTACTACAAGCGAATTTAAGGTTGTAGGTTATGGCGTTGACCAGACAAAATATCCAAAGATTACTGAGGGTAAGATTCCTTACGGTCCTACACTTGAAGTAAACTACTACTACACAACATCAAGCCTTGACATTAAGCTCCATGTTAAGCACAATGGTTCACTTAAATGGGCTCCAACAATGTGGATTTGGGGTTCTGACCTTAAGGGTAAGGATTCTAACAACTACACAAAATCAGGTACATGGCCTGGCGATACATTGACTGAAAAAGATGAAAACGGTTGGTTTGTAAATGACTTCACTTATAGCGGTGCAGGTACATTCAATGTAATCGTTTCAAACAACGGTCAGACACAGACACAGGATTACAAGGGCTTTGTAGATAACGAGCTTTGGATCGTAATTGACGATGCTAAGGTTGCAGGTGGTTCATACCTCACATTCTACACAGATAACCCAGATACAAATCCTAACGCTCCAATTGCTACACAGGTAACACTTGGATAATTCAATCAAAACTCTTAGGGGATGCAGATTTTCTGCATCCCCTTTCCTTTTGTAAACACATAAAAACTTTACTCCGTCACCTTACTTATCTTTTGAATAATAAAACAGACACATCAAGCTCACGCCAATGAATGTTCCTATAAAAATTCCTATAATTAATCCCGCTACCATAAATTTTTCCTCCGATACATAATATGACATTTATTATTTAAAGCTTATGTAATAATAGTTAAGGGGTGAGCTAATGAAAAGCGTTTACATTGATGTATTGATTGTTGTAAATATATTTATTGATTTCTTCCTGATTTTGTGTACTAAACAATGTTTGCATTTAAAATCATCATATATAAGGATGATTTTAGGGGCAATAATTGGAGGTGTGTTAAGTCTTACAGCCCTATTACCCACATTGCATCCTATTTTAAATCTATTAATTAATATATCAGGAATAATAATTATAATACTGATTACCTTTGAAAAATGTACAGTTAAATGCTTTATCAAGCGAGTTGCGGTATACTTTGCATTTTCGTTCATTTTTTGTGGAATTATGATATTTATCTATACTATTTTCAGACCTAAGAAAATGGAAATTTACAACGATGTTATTTACCTTGACATCTCACCTATCCTACTTATTATTCTTACCCTTATTTGTTATTATATTCTTAATATTATAAAAAGGTTGACGAAAGGTGTAAACGGATTTGAAACCTGTAATATTGAAATAATAGTAAATCAAAAGCAATTCAATTTTATTGCCAAAATTGATACAGGTTGTAACTTAAAAGAGCCTTTTTCTGGTTTTGATGTTATTATAGCTGAAAACGACCTCTTTGGTGGATATTGCCCAAACGAATATAATATGCGTCTAATCCCATTTACAAGCCTAGGCGGAAAAGGAGTGATAAATGGTTTTCGTCCTGATGAGGTTATAATTAATAATAAATCTCTTGGGAATGAATTTTATATTGGACTATGCAAAAATATAATGAAAGGAGATATCAAAGCGTTGATTTCTACGGAAACTGCAAACAAATAAGCTTTTGATTCATAACACCTATCAGAAATTTTAGTGAATTTTATTTATAGTGAGGTAATATATGATTGCAAAGAGTATTATTAGTTTTAT
>JAXJSN010000120.1:0-1798 GCA_036310085.1 Ruminococcus sp. | reverse complement strand
TTTATCATTTCGGTTATATATTTTCTAATCGGTGTAGGAACGGTCATTTTTCGTTTTTCAAAAAACTTCATATGCCTAGAATTGCACTTAAAGGTTATTATAAAAACTGTGGGTGGCGCAGTTGTTACAGAGGCAATTGCGTGCTTTTCACCGGGTCTGTGAAATATTATCTCACCTTGGTTTAAGATTATTTCTTCACCGTCGGCAGTAATAACAGCCGAGCCGGAATTTATATAAACCAGCTCCCAATAGGTGTGAATCTCACCCGAAAAATTAAAATCGGCTTTAAAGTCAAAATAATGAATTGACATTATTTCTTCTACCGATATTAAATTATTGATTGATGATGTGCGCATAAAATTCACCTCTTTGCAAAAGTATACCTAAACATTGGATTTGTGCATTGATTTTTATGCTTTTGTTGTTATCATATAATTAATAAAATGTCAATATAAAAAAGACTAACTATTAAAAGTCAAGTCTAAAAAATCAAAAAATGTTGTGAATTGTATGACGACAAAAAAAGGCATGACGAAACAGACGTCAAAGACGCCGAATTTCAAACAATTAGGAAAATCAGGCTTTTGCTATGTAAGATTGTCCTGTCTTTTGCAAAGCAAAAATAAGGCGGACTAATTTCTTAGCAGCGTGAGATATTGCAACATTGTAGTGTTTGCCCTCTGAACGTTTTTTTGCAAGATAATCGGCAAATAAAGGATTCCAATTGCAAACATACTTAGTTGCATTAAAAATAGCATATCTCAAATAACGAGAGCCTCGCTTTTCCATGTGTGCATAACAGTTATTAAGTTGACCGGATTGGTAGGTAGACGGTGAAAGTCCTGCAAAAGCCAAAATTTTGTCAGGCGAATCAAAGTTGTTGAAATCTCCAATCTCAGCAATGATCATCGCTCCCATGCGAAGACTGATGCCTGGAATAGTTGTAATAGGAGAGTCGATCTTATCCATTATGGATTGGATAGAAGATTCAATTTCAGCAATCTCGTTATTAAATTCTTTTATGAGTTTAATGGTATGCTTAAGTTCTAAGGCTTTAGCAGACATATATGTGCCGATGGAGTTTCTAGCGGCATCACGTATTTGAATAGCTTTATCTCTGTCATAACGACCTTTAGAAGCTGTATAAAGCAGATTTGTAAGGCGCGTAAGATGAACTTCTGCAATATGCTTAGCACTTGGCAATTCGCTTAAAAGAGCATAAGAAGAAGCAGTATGAACAGTTGGGAACAACTTTTCAAGCTCCGGAAAAAGGATGTTTATGAGTCTTGAAACAGAAGTTTTAAGCTTAGCTCTTTCAGAAACTTTGTCAAATCTGTATCTTGTTAGTGACTTTAGTTCGGAGTTGTGGTATGCTATGTTTGTGTAGGGCTTGAGGCTCACATCAGACATTAGCATAGAAGCAATTGTTCTTGCATCTACCTTATCCGTTTTGGTCTTTCTAAGGCTTAGACTTTTTCTGTAAAGATTTGTATGAAGCGGATTGATAACAAAGGTCGGCAAACCGTTATCCAGGAGAAAGCCAAGAAGATTGTAACTGTAATGTCCGGTTGCCTCAAGCCCTACCTTTATTTTTGAGACGCCAATACCTGTACAGGTATTGATTGTTTGAAGAAGATGTTCAAAACCCTCTTTACTGTTACTAATGGTAAATACATCGGCAAGAACCTCGCCTTCGGAACTTATGATGAAGCAATCGTGCTTGTCTTTTGCAACATCAATTCCAACAAAGATCATGTTAATACCTCCGATAGATTATTTTGATGCTGTTATCCACAGG
>JAXJSN010000119.1:0-44574 GCA_036310085.1 Ruminococcus sp. | reverse complement strand
TAATTATATCTATACGATTATTTTATCAAGCAATTCTCCGACTTTTTCATAAAAAACCAAATCCGCTTTTTTATCAATAGGAGTTTTATCACGATTAATCAATATCAGATTATCACCATTAAAATATCTTACCATACCTGCCGCAGGATATACCGTAAGACTTGTTCCTGCAATAATAAGAGTATCGGCATTAGCAATAGCATTTATTGCTCCGTTTACTATATTGTCATCAAGCCCTTCTTCATAAAGCACAACATCAGGCTTAATAATCCCTGAGCAATCGCAAACAGGAACACCGCCACAGCCTTTTATAAACTCTGCAGAATAAAACTTGCCGCACTTTGTACAGTAATTTCGCAATACGCTTCCGTGCAACTCATACACTGCCTTGCTACCTGCCGCTTGATGTAGTCCATCAATATTCTGAGTTACCACAGCAGACAGCTTACCTGCTTTTTCAAGCTCTGAAAGCTTATAATGAGCCTTATTAGGCTTTTTATCTAAGCAAAGCATTTTATCCTTATAAAAACGGTAAAATTCTTCGGTTTCATTAACAAAAAATGTATGGCTGAGTATAGTTTCCGGCGGATACTTATACTTCATATTGTAAAGTCCGTCAACACTCCTGAAATCGGGTATTCCACTCTCTGTTGATACTCCTGCACCGCCAAAAAATACTATATTTTTACTATTATCAATTACTTGCTGAAGCTTACTAAAATCACTCATTCCAAAGCTTCTTTCATTTGCTTTACATACTCAACAACAGGGGCAACGCAATCCTTACCATACTCTGCTACAATTTCAACAACAGTTGAGCCGATAATAACGCCATCTGCTGATTTATCAATATTTTTGATTTCTTCAGGTGTTGAACAACCATAGCCAACAGCAACAGGAATATCTTTAACTGACTTTACAAGAGCTACCATTTCTTTAACATCATAAGCAATCTCACTCTTAACACCTGTAACACCAAGAGATGGAATACAGAAAATAAATCCCTGTGCATCTTTTGTAATCATCTTAATTCTATCCTTTGATGTAGGTGCAATTGTAGAAATAAGCTCAACCTCGTACTTATTGCAGTATGGTTCAAGTTCATCCTTTTCTTCGTAAGGAGTATCGGGAACGATAACTGCTGAAATTCCGCTGTCTTTACACTTTGACATAAATTTATCTGTGCCATATGCAAAGATTGGATTCATATATGTCATAACCGCTAAAGCACATTTAATCTGAGGACGAATACGCTTTACCATATCAAAAATCTTATCTGTTGTTGTACCGTTTGCAAGAGCACGCAAGTCAGCCTCCTGAATTGCAACACCCTCAGCAATTGGGTCGGAAAACGGAATACCAATTTCTATAATATCTGCACCGTTTTCACTCATAGCTATAAGAAGCTTTTCGGTTGTTTCAAGGTCGGGATCACCCGCAGTAACAAACGGAATAAATGCTTTGTTGTTTTCAAAAGCCTTTCTGATATCAGTCATGAATATCCTCCCCTCTGTATCTTGCAATAGCGGCAACATCCTTATCGCCTCTGCCTGAAAGATTAACTACAATAATTTTATCTTTATCCATAGTTGGTGCAAGCTTAATACACTGAGCAACAGCGTGAGAGCTTTCAATAGCAGGAATAATACCTTCTGTTTTTGAAAGATACTCAAAAGCACAAACTGCTTCTTCATCTGTTATCGGCACATACTTTGCTCTGCCAATATCATTAAGATTTGCATGTTCAGGGCCAATACCGGGATAATCAAGACCTGCTGAAATTGAATAAACAGGAGCAATCTGACCGTATTCATTCTGACAGAAATATGATTTCATTCCGTGGAAAATTCCTAGTGTGCCATTTGCAATAGTAGCCGCATTCTTTGGATTATCAACGCCAAGACCTGCCGCCTCACAACCGATAAGCTCTACACTTTCATCACCAATAAAGTCATAAAAAGCACCGATTGCGTTACTTCCGCCACCTACACAAGCAATTACCGCATCAGGAAGTCTGCCCTCTTTTTCAAAAAGCTGAGCCTTTATTTCCTTACTGATAACACTCTGAAAATCTCTTACAATTGTTGGGAATGGATGAGGACCCATAACCGAACCGAGTACATAATGAGTATCGGCAACACGATTTGTCCACTCACGCATAGCCTCATTTACAGCATCTTTAAGTGTCATTGTACCTGTTTCTACAGCATTTACCTTTGCACCTAAAAGCTTCATTCTATATACATTAAGAGCCTGACGGATTGTGTCCTCTTTACCCATAAAGATTTCACATTCCAATCCAAGCAAAGCCGCAACTGTAGCAGTTGCAACACCGTGCTGACCTGCACCGGTTTCAGCAATAACTCTCTTTTTGCCCATTTTTTTAGCAAGCAAGCACTGACCAAGGCAGTTATTAATTTTGTGTGAGCCTGTATGATTTAAATCCTCACGCTTTAAATAAATTTTAGCACCGCCCAAATCCTTAGTCATTTTCTCTGCATAATAAAGCAATGACGGTCTGCCTGCATATTCATTCATAAGCATATCAAGCTCAGCAATAAATTCAGGGTCGTTTTTATATTTATTATAAGCCTGTTCAAATTCGTTTACAGCATTCATAAGTGTTTCAGGAACAAACTGTCCACCGTGAACACCAAATTTTCCCTTTGACATTACAACTACTCTCCTTTTATGCCCGAGCTAACCGAGCAATTTTCTATAAATTCAAAAAAGACTTCTGCCCCTATAAACAGGGACAAAAGTCTAAAATTCAACTTCTGCGGTACCACCCATATTGACGGATTTCCGTCCACTCAACAGCATACTTACATACGCCTCCCTCTGTAACGGTAGGGCTCCGTCAGATACTACTTGCCAAACGCTTTCGGTCTGCCCTCACAAGTCCATTCAATAAATTCTCCGCTATCGGCTTGCACCCTCCGCCGACTCTCTGAAAGCTTTAAATAAATCTACTACTCTTGCTCTTAGGTTTTAGCTTATTATATTTATTATATTATCATAAACCGAATTTGTCAACAATTTAAGGCAAATTTTTTCAGTCCAAGAATAACCATACAAGTCCTATCAAAATCGGTTGATGAATCATATAAATCCATAAGCTATATTTGCCAAATGTATTTAATACAGGAATTTTAAGTTTAAAATATCCGTCAAATTTCAAATTGCAAATTACCTTCCATAAAAAGTACCCCAGCACAAACATAAATATCCATGGTAAAAGCGGAAAATAGTCACTTGACGAAAAGCCTGACGGCGGAAACCCAAAGAAAGCCGATATTTTTGAATTATATAAAAAATCGGGCATTCTAAATAGTCTTAATTTAAAAAAGCCTATATATCTGTAAGGCACATTATAGAAAACCGCAAATAACAAAAATGATACAATCATACCTGCAATTGGGTTTATCTTATCCAAAATCTTCCTTAGTAGTTGTGTAATAAGCATTGAACTACCAAGTAAATTAAGTATACCAAACCATACCGCCTCACGAGGAAGAAGTATAACCGTAGTTGCAGTTATTAAAAGTCCAAACAGATTTACAATGCACCCTCGTTTATATACACTTTTTGAAAAATGAATTGACACACCCGATATTATAATAAAGGTAATGCATATAAATCTTTCCCAAGCTATTATCCACGGATAAGACGACCAACCACGGTCAATTGAATTCATCATAAATATATCGTAGCACAAATGATAAACAAGCATATTTATTAAAGCAAAACCACGAATACTATCTATTAGAAAAAACCTTGAAGATGTTTTTTTACTCTGCATTTTTTCACCTCACAATATTTTAGAAAACACTGTTTAAACAGCTTTAGCGTGATTTATTCAGTGGTTCCTTTATTATGTGGTTATAATAACATTTTTACATTTTAAATTCAAGCCTAAACATAATAACACAATTCATAATTTCTCTCAATCTAAACAACTTAAAATATGTTTAACACTCATTAGCGACTATGTATATATTGATACCATTTTATCTAAATGCAATGGAAAATCCTTTACTATTCTTTCAGAAACCCATCGTTTATTATTAATCTGTGAGCCATCTAAAAATGTTAATTCATATTTTTGTTCAGAAAAATGCTCAGTAAGTGCAACTCTGCCCGCTCCATAGCTTAACAATATATTTTCAAAATCTTTAACTGTGCAGGATAACCCTACAGCCTGTTCCCTAACCTTTAACATCTGTCTGCGTTTTTCAATAGATAAATCTGTTCGTTCAGGGCCCATAATTAGCTCTCGTCTAGTTATACCATAGCTTTCTGCTGTATCAATATAATATTCCCTTATCATTTCATCAAGCTCTGCAAATAATTCATCAAGCACTTCTGCATAAGCTACTAATTCTTTATAAACATTGCTGTCGTTATCAAGCTTATAAATCCCAATAGGCATAAGCTTTGACTTCATAGATGTAACACTATTCATAAATCACCTTAATATTCACCGTTCCAACATCAAAAAACTGCGATCCCGAAAGCATATGATTTTCCATATCTATATCAAAAGTATAATTTTTTATACAACCTGTATTCATAATATAATTTGCAACAGACGATAAATAAAGAGTGCCGCCTATATCAATCTTAGAAAGGCACTCAGCATACGCTTCGGTACACTTTTGAACAATCTCGTCTTCGGTATAAGCGTCTTCACCTACAACCTCAACAGACAAATTATTTTTATAAGGCGATGCCGCAATAACTTTTACATCAACATTCAGCTCTCTGTTTTCACTTATAAGCTCCTGAGCTGCATCGACGGCACTATTATCACACTTTACTCCGTTTCCGCCTACATAAACATCTACCGTTCCTACTCCTCGTATTTTGCCATACGCTTTTGCCTTGGCTATACCCTCAACTGACAACGCCAAAGCCTCGTAATATGCCGCATTAGTGCCATTTGCCGAGCTGATAAATGTATCCTTAATTCTGTTGCGAAGTTCATTGTCAGATTCTTTGTCAACACCACCTGCAAACGGCTCTCGATTTACCACACTGCTTACCTCTGACGGAACATTTACCGGCACAACAACTCTGCCTATAATTACATTGCCGTTTTTACCTGCACTTTCTGCCTCTGCATAAACACTTACAAGCGTTCCTCCTGCAACAATTGTTTCATCCTCAATTGTAACAAATCTTATTGGTTCATCATCACTAGTTGCAACAACAGTTCCCTTTGGAATTGCAATATTATAGGTTTTAGGCTCGCTAACATAAAAAGTCAGCTCTCCTTTAGCGGATACTGCTTTTTTTCTTTCGATACCTCTTTGTGATGCAAGATAATCAAGATATTTTCCGCTTGCCGTATCAACAAACATTTGATTTTTTATCCATTCCATATTTACATATGCATTGTATACCTCACCTGCAAGCACCTTCATTCTTATAGCTACATCACTTGCATCATCAAACTCATTACCGCTTTGTTCAACATATTTCTGCTTCATTCTGTTGTAAATTTCTTCATAAGTCTGCATTACAACACCTCCTCAACACTATTGTTTTCTACCTTAATTTTAACTCTTATTACTTCTCCTGCTTCAAGCACCTCAACGCTTGTATTATCGTAATTCACAAGAGCCTCGTTCAAAACAATCTCAAGCTTGTCCTTAAAACCCTTATCCGTTAGGTCAAGCTTATCTTTTTCACTGCCCAAAGCTCTGTCATAAATAAAAGCTCCTTTTTTGGCAGATATACTAATAACCGCTCTTTGAAGTTCAGCAATAACACCGCTTATTTTCTCATATGCTCCGCCACTATTTACAACCGTGTCGCCATTTTCAAGCTTTACATCTGTCAACGCTAAAACTCCTTTCCGTTAATTAAAACTCTGCCATCATTTTTAAGTACAATTGAGGCTCCGCCCTTTGAACAAAGCATAACCTCACCCTCCTCAAGCTCCTTGCTTTTTGCAACAACACCAATGCCAATTTCGCCATCATCCAAAGGAAGAACTACAGCCTGTTCCCCCACAGGAGTACAGCTAAAATATCCATAAGGCATACAACTCCTGAGCATTTTATGCTCGCCCGAGGATACTACCGCTATAGCATCAGTATTAACACTTGTAACATTACCCTTTTGAGCATTAGGCGGTGTAATGGAATTTTTAGTAATATAGTTTAACAACCACATAATTTATCCCTTCTTTCTCAACTCTATAATTGTAAGCTCACTTCGGTTTTTTAAAACATATTTAATCTCGTCCACAATTAAATTATCAATAATACCAAACCTTTTATCCTTGATAATTGCACCTTTTCCAAGCACATCAACATAACAGCCGACACATCTGACATGGTACCTCATACTGTTTATATTACTTTGAGCTATAATCTTATCTGCAGTGCCGATTGAGCTTGTATCCGCAAGCGTATTTACAAATCTGACACGGTTTATCCCCCTGCACTCATCACTTGTATTTTTTATACTTCCGTTATACATTCCGTTCTCGCTAAGCTTTAGCCTTACATCCGAAATCAGCTTATATCTTTTAAAAACCCTCTTGATTTTACTGTAATTAATATCGCCGTTCTTATCTGATAGTGTAATCACCTCATTGGGAGTATATCCCTGAAACAAAGCCTTACCATCTGCAGTTATTCTGGGATTTTTGCCATATTTGTTAAAGCAATAATTCTCAAACACCTGCCAATGTGTCATACCCTTATTAATTTTAAGATTAGCAAACAGCGGCTGTTCTCCACCCAAATATTCATTAATACCAAAAGGCTTTAAATGCTTATTAAAAATCAGTCCTGCCGCAGGATTTATATATGTAACAGGCTCTGCCTCGTTATCAAGCAAAAAAGCAGCAAGACTTCTTGCGGTAATCTTTGTAACAGCCGACTTTGAATTACAAATATCAGAAATTTCATCAATCTGACCTTTAAAAACAAGCTTATCGCCCTTAAACGCCTCAATAAAATTGGCATTATTAAAAAATTCCGTACTAATCGGAAATGTTACACTTAAATCATCAGCAGGCACATTACAATCAGCATTAATAACAACCGTAAGTGCTTTTGGAGCTTGTATACTGTTACCGTCATAATCCTTAATAATAAAGCTTAACATAAAGCCACCACGCTTCCGTCATCTATCATATCAGGACGCTTAACCCATTTATTAAGCTCAACAAGTGTATCAATCGGAATATTATACATATATGAAACATCCCATAAATTCTCTCCGTTTTTACACTTATGAGTTTTAACAGGTTCAATTTGAGGATTTCTCATTTTTTCCCTAAAAACAAAGCTGTAGGTTAGTATATTAGGCTTTGGCTCACCTAAAATTTTCAGAGTTTCAAAAACTGCATAAAACGGTGCAATTTTAGGAATGGAAAGAATACCCTCACGACTGTTACAGAATAAATTAAGCAAATTTTCAAATTGCTCAAAGCAGTCCTCTCCGTAAAGCTCACCTACACCGATTACCTTCATATTTTTTCTGCCGAGGTTCTGTATATAAGCTTGTCCGTATGGTGCTACAAGCTCCTTAACCGACTTATCGCACTCAAATTTAATTTCCTTTGGGTTATGATGCCAACTTACACCATCAAAACGCATAGGCACAAGTGTCATCTTATTCTCGCCTCCTCCTCTTCGTTGAGCCGCCTGCTATAGCGACGGCTCTCCTGCTCATAAAAATCACTTATATTTTCCGAATCATAATCATCTGTCTGCTCCTGTGCAAGTAATTCCATTTCATCATAATTACCTGTCATTTACTCACTCTCGTTTCTGCCAACACCGTGACCTCATATTCAATATTCCCCTTTGCAGGAACTGCGTTTTGAATGCTATGTACTCTGCAACCGCTATATTCCTCTGTACCATTCGGAAATACAAGCTTAATGCTTTCAACATTATCAAAATAATAGATATTATCTTCACTGCAATTCATATGAAAAGTAATTACATAGCTTTTTACACAATATCTGTAAACCGGCAAGTCAGTCAAAAACTCCTCTATTGGTATATAATCTCTTTTTTCCTTACAGACGAGCTTTATAATTCCGCCTTGCACCTTACCGTCAACAAGAACAGTAACATCACTTCCCCTTATATATTTAAAATCCGTCATATCAAGCCTCCTGACAAAGATAAAATTCAACAGTAAATTCAACTGTCCTGTAAATTGCATTCATATCCGTATCAAACTTAATTGATGTAGCGGTTGAATCAATAATAATCTTTTCGGTATCAATCTTTTTAAGACCGCTTAAAATCTCAGAAACCACCTCTGACAAACCACTTCCGTTTTCATCACTCGGAGCATAAACCCTTATCTCAATTTTTGCCGAAAACTGTTCACCTTTAAGCTTAGCCGACAGATAATCCCCAACATAGCTTTTATTAAGAGCTGTATCCATAATCAGAACAATGGCAACAAAACCGCTAATCGGGTTTTCGATACTGCGATAGCCATACCCCTTAACAAAACGAACCTTCTTTAATTCCTCAATCGTTTTAAGACCCTTAATTATGGAACTTACCTGAGTTTCAATTTGACTCATATTCATCCTCCAATACATCACCATACGGCGCAAGAATAGCCCATACATAAACAGGGGTGTCTTTTACATAATAAACTTCACATCTCTTAACTATATATTTATGATTATGAGCTTCTATTATGCTATGGTTTTCGGTAAGTTTATTTTCAACCTGACCTATATACAAGTATTTATCTGTTTTATTCAAACCCATTTCGTGGTATCTGCCGCCAATATAAACTCTGTTTTTATATCTCAGCGGTTGAACAAAAGCCTTTGTAGCACTCACTTTATCATTATCGAAAATTGAAACATCACAACCATAGTCACGAATCATTGATTGGATGGTTAAAAATATATTCATATAACCACCCTACCAAAATAAAAGCCCTTGTCCTCAAATAAATCAGCATAATCCTTTGAATACTGCCTCCACATAGCCTCAGCTTTTAATAATTCGCTGTCAGGCGATGTAATGTGCACATCGCCTGCAACAAAAGAAGTAATTTTCTGTACATTGCATAAGGCATACATTTTATAGGCATAAACCGCACTCAGTAGCTCTCTGCGTTTTTCATCGCTTTCACTCAAGCTTTTTTTGACTGTAACCGATTTTATGTAATCACAGGCATCCGAAATAACACAACGCCATTTATAGACCTCTGAGTTATCAAGACCCGAAATCAACGCAAATCTTGAAGTAACATTTGCAATGTTCAAACAATCACCTCATATCAACATTCAAGAGCCTTTGATGCTTCTGTAAAGATTTTTGCAAAGCCAGCTGTACAGGTAATAGCCGCACGCTCAAGCTGACGGTCAATAAGCTTGTCATAATCTGTAACAACACCGCCTGCCTGAACCATTTCCAAAGCACAGTTTTTGTCAAGACCAATAAGCTTGCCGCCCTCAAGCTCAGGAGTATGAAGAAGTGACGCACCTAAAGGTGTAATCATTCTGCCGCTACCCTGAAAATCAAGACCAGCATTTGAATCCTGCATCTGTGCAAGTGATAAAAGCTTCTGCATTTCTGCTGTTGGTGCAAGAATTGTATTAAGCTCATAAGGAGAAAGCTCTGCCCAAAGCTTAATAAGGTCAGCATATGCAAGATTACCCTTTGAGGCAACCGCCACACTACCCACAGCATTGTTATTGCCGTCACCATTTAAAAGCACATCAATTGCATCCTTAAGCTGAGCACGAGCAATATAAGCACCAATCTGATTAAGAGTAACAGTAAATAAATCAAGTCGCTGAAATCTTAATGCCTCGTAAGAAGCTACCAACATCCTGCCTCTTTTATGAAGCTTAACAAGATTTTCTCTTGTCTTAACAACAGTCTGAGGAATAACAGCACCCTCAGAAACCACCTTTAAAGTCTTGTCCTCCTCACTAGGAGCAGAAACAATACTGCGGTAATCCATACCGTCAATATCAGTAACAGTTGCAACAATATTAGGAAGAATATCTGCTCTTTCCATACCCTGCTTAACTGCTCTGCTTACATATTCAGGAAAGAGTGCCGCAGAGTTTGAGCTCTGGAAAAACTTTTCAACGCAATCACTTGCTCTGCCACTCACCTTAATATCAAAACGCTTGAGCTGTCTTGAAAAAGCATCAAGACCTTCAAGAGAAGTTCCTCTGTAGTTTTCGGAAGGGTCAAGCTTTTCAAGCACATCTGTAAGATTGCCCTTGCTCTGATACATACCCTTTTCAATTGTAATATTTTCAAAATTAGCCATAAATTAAATACCTCCGTTAATAAATTTAAAGAATAAATCCTACTGTGTTATCAGTTGAAGATACAACAAGATACTCTTTTCCTGCTGTACCAACCTCGGCAATATTCTCGCCGCCCGAAACAAGCTTCTGATAGCCTACCGCAATCTTTGACTCAGCCGCAAGCTCCACATAACCCGAAACCTGAACAGCCGCATAGCCATTACGAACACCAACACAAATACCGCAAAATGCATTACCGTCTGAGCAAGCATTAACCGTACCGTCTGAATACATATAAACAGGAACACCTGCTACTTTAAGCTCAGGACCTGCCATAAAAGTTAAAACATTTTCTCCAAAACCGTTAAAATTTACATTCATAATAAATACCTCCATTAAATCTTAAACTGACCGTTTGAAACGGCAGTAACATTGTTTTTTTCTGTATAAAGTTGAACTGTAGGCGGAATAATTCCGTCCTTTTTCTTTTCAAAAGCAGTCTTAAACTCCTTAAGCTGCATAATTGTCATATTTCCGGCAAGACTCTCCATAGTTTCTCTTGAAATATCCGGCTGAACAATTGCAGACAGCTTTAGCACCTCGCCTGTAAGGCTTTCACGGTAATAAACACCATCCTTTGCAGACTCCTTAAGACTGTCGATATAGCTCTTAAGCTTTTTGCACTCTGATTCATTCAAAGTAACATTTTTGCCATCAAGCATCTTTAAAATTTGTTCCATACTCATTTCCTTTCTGTTTTCAAATGCTTTAATTACACCTGCATCTCGCTGAGCAGGTACTGCAACAAAGCTCCATTCGTAAGCATCGTAAGGCTTTATCATCTCGCCACAGCAAATTCTGCCTGAGTAAACATCGCCCTTTATATGCATACATTCATTAATAGGTTCGCCGCATATACTGCATACAACTTCTGACACTGCACATCCGACACTTACCTCTTTAATTATTCCGCTGTCAAGAGCAAGAATAATATCCTTATTACTATCACTTACAGGAATATATGCCCTTGCAACAAGTCTGAAATATTCGTCACCGCTTGCAGTTTTTCTTCCGTCTACCGCTTCTACACGACAAGCAAAAATTCTTGCAGTTTGGTTTTTAGCTGTAGGATTATGGTCAAAAATTCCTGTTTTTCCTACAAACAGCTTTTCAAGCTCAAACAATGCTTCCACCGTAAATCGTTCACCGTCACGGTCAATATCATTGTCGCAAAGTACTACCGAAAACACATAAACCTCGTCACTGTTTAGCTTTCTTCGTGTATAGCCGTTAATTAATTCAAGCTCCTCATCCGATACCTGAACCGCCACCGCACTGTCAACAAGTGCAGAGCTACTCTTACGATATTCCTTACTCACAAGCACCCTCCAATCCTATTTCTTTTTCAAGCTGTAAAGCCTGTGCATTATTAAGCCTTGCCTGAGAAAGCTCAACTGCATCCTGTAAATTAATATCATTCCAAACAATTTCAAAGCTGTCGGTATAGCCGTTTAGTCTTAGATGCATATTAACAATCTTAGTTATAACAGGCTCCAACAACGCTCTGTAATATTCAAGCTCACTTGTAAGAATATCCGCCTGTTGTTCACTCATTCTTTCTGTACTTGACCACGAAAGACCAAGCAAAAACGGCGGCAAACCAAGCTTTGCGATAATCTGCTCGGTGATATGCCTAATCGGAATATCGCAGTCAGGCATTTGATTTTCCGCACCAATAACCTTAACACTTACATCACCTACAGCCACAAAGTCACACACGCTGTCACTACGCATAGCCTTTCGCCATTCATCTGCAATAATAGCCGCACTTTCTTTGGAAATTCCTCCGCTGTTTTGGTCAGGATTATAAGTTACCGCAAAACGCACATCACCAATTCTTTCCCAATTAGTTTTAATTGAGCTGAATATCCTTAGCAAAATCGAACCTACAAACGGCAAACCACTTAGCACCGAGGTACCGCAAACAGTACCCGGTTTTGGATTAAGAAGACTTACGATAACCATATCCTGATACTTAACAGGCTCACACAAGCCTAAATCTCGCCTGCATACAATCAAATCCAGTGGAGATTTACCTGCCGTAATCTCAACATCATCAAGGCTTGCATTATACAAAGCCTCAATACCGCCACTACCGGCAATCATCTCACCCACAGCAGAACCATAAGTAAGAAGTGAATCAAAATACGAATACAAAAAGCCTTCAATACCCTTTGACGAGCCGTTTGTTCTGACATTTTTCATAAGACTGTCTGCTAAAAGCTTAACCTCTTTATTTTTTGCCGAAATTTCAAAACTGCCTATAAGTCTGACAAGCTTACATATTGCGGCATCAATAATCGGTACAGCCTCTCTTAGCGAAGCATACAGCTCTCTTTCTGCTTTGCTTTGCCGTTCAAAACCGACAAAGCCGTTTAATTCAGTTTTTTCTTTAGGCACAGTCTGCACAACCGCAGTATTATGTGCCTGAGCATTTCTTTTTCTTCTGCCAATTTTCAAGCCTTGTAACTCCTCCTATCTTCTGGCGGCAATTGCAAAAAATTCACTTCCGCCATCAATTACCGTTGAAACAAAATACCTTATATCGTCCATTGCGTGGTCGTTTTCCTTTACAGGCAAATCATCAGCCTTTCTGCTGTCCCACCTGTATAATGAAAACTCCTTTCTTGATGCCTTGCAATTACGGCAAATTTTTAAACTGCCGTCCCTGAGCACCTGCGACACTCTGCGTATTCCGTTTACAACATTGTTTCGGGCAGGAACAACCTTAAATCTTGAATGACGGCGAATAACCTCTATAAAGCTTGCCGCCGATGGGTCAACAACCACCTGCCCTATTTTTCTGTCACCGACAAGCTCGCATAAGGCTTTGTAATGCTCCTCGTCAGTTTTTTGAAAACCCTCCTCACGGGAATTAAAATAATATTCATCAATTCTGTACCATACATTTTCCAGCCTGCCCCAAAGTCCAAACGAAGCCGGATTTACCGTACCATAGTCACATGATACAGCAAAGCTGTCAAAATCTTCTTGCGGCACATCATAATACATACTATCTTCTCCCATAAACGGATAAACAGCACCATATACTGCAACCCATTTTCCTTTTACAAATCTTTCGTAAAAAACTCCCGAATAAAGATTTTCGTATCTTTTCTTTACCTTTTCAGACAAAGACGGATTATCCTCCATAGTAAAATGCAAATATAATGCATTTTTATCCTCTCGTTTTAATATCCATTCACGATAAAACCAATGCTCCGGATACTCAGGATTGCAGTTAAACCAAAATCGTGATCCGCTAACAGAGCATCTTGCAACAGCCTGCTCTACAAACGACCGTGGCATAAGAGCTACTTCATCAAATAAAACGCCGCATAATGTCATACCCTGAATAAGCGATGCCGAAGCCTCATCCTTTCCTCCAAAAAGATAAAATCTGTTTTTCCTACCCCTAAAAGTTACATCCATATAATTCTGCGACAGCTTTTCCTCACACTCAAATCCCATCGACTTTAGCAAAGCAATAACAGGTGTCACCATATTTCTTCTAAGCGACCTAATTGTTTTACCGCAAAGTGCAAAATCAGAATTTGTAAATTGATAAAAACTCCAAATAATAAATGACAAACTCATACAAAAAGTTTTACCGCTACGAACCGCACCATCACAGATTACTGCATCATAATCATAATAGGGTGAATTTATATTCCACCAAGAAAGCACCTTAAGCTGTTTTTCGGAAAATGTTTTAAGCATCAGCCTC
This sequence comes from Ruminococcus sp., assembly GCA_036310085.1. Lineage (GTDB taxonomy): Bacteria > Bacillota > Clostridia > Oscillospirales > Acutalibacteraceae > Ruminococcoides. Next base: position 30,520 of record JAXJSN010000119.1, on the reverse strand, counting down.
GTCACCTCTGACAGCCTTAGCACTTTCACTTATAGCATCAAAAATATTTTTACCGCTATCACTGTCAGCTGTACCCTCCAGCTTTTCAAGTGCCTTGATTCTATCAAAAAACTTAATTTCCATTGTACCATCCTTAGGTTTTTTGATTTCAGAAACAAGGAACAAATCCATACTGCTAAGCTGTTCACGAGATGGGTTGTCCATATACAAGAGCGATACCGCATCTGCAATATTACCAAAAGCCAATCTCTGATATCCGACAGATGCCATATTAGCAAGAGATTTTTCTCGCTGTCTTGAAAGCTTATCAATTTTCTCTGCAATATCATCTCTGCATAAAAGCTTTTCACCCTCCTGCTTAGGATTTTTTACATATCCTGCACTTATAGCTGCCTCACAAGGATTTCCTGTGTTTAGATAACAAATGCAGAACTGTTTCTCTCTTGGAGTAAGCTTATTTTTAATCCTCATATTCACCTCCAAAATCGAAAGAACTAAATAAGTCCTTCCATATATACCCCAAAAAATAAGAAAAAGTGCATATTTTTATGCACTTTTTGAAAAAATAATTTAAAAAAATTTTTTTCGCATCGCTAAATATAAACATTTCATATATTTTTAACAATTTATCATTGATTTTGTAATATTTTTAAAAACTGTACCTCGCACACATTTTTTTACAAAATCACCCTAAATTTATTAACTCCTATCCATACCCTAACCCAAAAATTTTCTATAAAATAAAAAAGCTACTGCACTTACAAAAAATAAAGTACAGTAGCTTTTTAAATTATATTATTTATATTAAGGGGATTTTTTCAAAATGCTTATATAAACCGGAAGCATAATTATACTCAAACTAATAAATTATATCAAGAACTACTCAGCCTTACCCAAAGAATCTGATGAAACAATATGCTCTTTGAGTTTGTTAAATAACTCAGGATAAGCTCTGCGTAATGACATAGGTTTAAATTTTTCATTAACAAAGCAATGAGTTGTAAATCCCGCTGACGCAAGCTCGCCTGTTTCGGCAAATCTGATAGTATATTCAAGCTTCATTCTTGCACCCGTGAACTCTGTTAATCTTACCTCAATTTCAACATCATCAAAAAACTTAATCGTTTTATAGTATCGGGCATAAGCATCAACATTCGGAATAATTATACCAAGCTTTTCCATCTCTCTTATATCACAGCCAATTGAATACATATATTCAATCCTTGCCTCTTCAAAATATCTTATATAATTAGAGTGGTGAATTATTCCCATACAGTCGGTTTCATAATAATTCGCTTTCCTTTTATAAATATATCCCTTAGTATCCATACTATCAGCCTCTTATTCTTTTAATACATACATTATTGACAATTAATCCTTGTCGTATGCACCAACTATAACACTTGAATTTTGACCGCCAAAACCAAAAGCATTTGACATTGCATATTTAATTTCAGCTTTCTTTGCAGTATTTGCAACAAAGTCAATACCTGCACACTCAGGGTCAACCTCATTAAGATTAATTGTAGGTGGAAGAATACCTGTTTCAATAGCTTTAATACAAGCGATAACCTCAGTAACACCGCCTGCACCCATCATATGACCTGTTGCACCCTTAGTAGAGCTTACATAAGGTAAATTATCACCAAAAATTTTCTTAATTGAATGTGTCTCAACAAAATCGCCCTTGTTTGTAGCAGTACCGTGAGCATTAATATATCCAATCTCGCTTGCATCAATACCGGCATCCTCAATAGCCTTAAGCATACATGCAGTAGCACCTCTGCCTTCCGGATGTGGTGCAGTAACATGATATGCGTCATCAGTATTGCAACAGCCCTTAACAACGCCAAGAATTTTTGCTCCTCTTGCAAGTGCGTGTTCCTCTGTTTCAAGAATAAGTGCACCGCCGCCTTCACCGATAACAAAACCATCTCTTGAAACATCAAAAGGTCTGCTCGCAGAGCTTGGAGTATCGTTTCTTCTTGACAAAGCCTTAGCATTTGCAAGTGAATAAATAACCAAAGGACAAAGCACAGACTCTGCACCTACGGCAATCATAGTATCAGCTTTGCCTGCCTGTAAACACATACATGCCATATTAATAGCATCGCCGCCTGATGAACAAGCAGTGCTTACAGTAAAGCTTGGTCCCTGAATATTATAATTAATTGCAATATTAGCTGCTGCAACATTACCAAGAATTTTAGGAATAAATCTAGGACCTACTTTTTTATGAGAAGCACCCGATAAAGCCTCCTGAGTAAATGCAATAGTAGCAATACCACTCATAGCAGTACCCATAACTATACCTGTTCTTTCAGGCTCAATTTCCAGCTCACTTTGCTTTAATGCTTCCTCAGCCGCAATATAAGCGTACTGCATAAATGGGTCAGTTTTTCTTATTAAATCCTTTGGCATATAGTCTGACGGATTAAAATTCTTAACCTCACCTGCAACCTGAACAGCAAGCTCTGATGGGTCAAATGTTTTAATAATATCTATACCTGACTTACCTGCAATAAGATTATTCCAATATTCTTCAACACCTATTCCAACAGGTGTAACGGCACCCATACCGGTGATAACAATTTTTTTCATATGTTTACTCCTTAAATTTTGTAGTGTTGCTATTGCTATTTGCATTTTGCATATTCTTATGCTATACTTGGATTATAACAGAATTGGTAATATTTTTCAATACTACACATAATGCAGATATGCGTTTTTTCAATCAATTATAAATAGATTCTGCATAACTGCAAGTGGCTTATACACAATTCGACAAACAGCAACATAATATAATAAGCCTCTATGCCTAAACGATACCAATCTAATATTTTCAAGAATAATAAGTACCCTACTCGCTATGCAAAAATACAACTTGTACTTTTATAATATAAATCTCAAATACACAATAAGGATGATTTAAATGGATATAAACCAATTAAACTGCTTCATTTCCGTAGCACAAACACTTAATTTTTCCGAAGCAGCTCGTCGCAACTATGTATCACAATCAACAGTAAGCCGTTACATAAGCGACCTTGAAAAGGAATTTGGAGTTCAGCTTTTTACACGCTCGCACCGTGATGTAATAATAACCAACGAAGGAAAAATTCTTCTCCCTTACGCAATAGAAATTGTAGACACCCTAAAAAAAGCAAAAACAGTAATTAAACAAATTCACGAGGGCGGACAAGGCAAAATCAACATCGCCTGCGACATAACCTCCCTTGCTTTTCCGTCAAAATGTATTGCAGATTTTAATCAGCATTATCCTGATATAACAGTTACTGTCAACCAATTGTCAGATGCAGACGGAAACTCAGCTATAACAAACAGTGATTTCGACTTTTGCTTTATGCCAAGAGATATGGTTCCCGAAAATTCGGGAATTGAATCTATTGTAACCCATAGTGATACATTATCGGTACTTGCATCAAAAAACAATCCGATTTCCAAACAAAAAAGTATCAGCTTTTGTGAGCTTGCAAACAAAAAGCTTCTTTTATTTTCAGAAACAGTCTGCCCTATCCTTTATATGGAAATTATGGATTTACTGCGAACATTCCACATTTCACCAATTATTGAAAACACCTTTGACGATATGAATTCAATGTCGGTAGCAATATATTCAGGAATCGGCATATCTGTTTTACCTACTTCTCTTGCCGCATATTCATCATCAAAATACACAACTGTAATCCCGATTGATGACACCGACACAAGTGTACCGTATGTTATGGCTTGGAATAAAAATATATCAAATCCTGCCGCAAAGCTGTTTATGGAAGCCGTAAAAAAATACGCAAAAGGCGAAGACAATATTTATGAAATATAAAATCATTCGTCATTATACACAAAAGCTATAACAACTATAGTGTTTATTCACAAAAAAACAATAATTATTTATCTAAAAAAATAATTTACATAATAAATCCTCAATGTTATAATTATACTAGTCACTAACAAGATTGACAAATTTCTCTAACAGGAGGAGATTATAATGTATAGATTTACACTACCCCGTGACCTTTATCACGGTGAAGACGCACTTTCAAGCCTTAAAACTCTTGAGGGTAAAAAGGCTATTGTAGTTGTCGGCGGCTCTGCTATGAAAAGAAACGGATTTTTAGATAAAGCCGTTGATTATTTAAAAGAAGCCGGTATGGAAGTTACTGTTTTTGAAGGCGTAGAACCAGACCCATCTGTTGAAACAGTAATGAGAGGTGCCGAGGCAATGCGTAGCTTCGAGCCTGACTGGATTGTAGCTATGGGCGGCGGCTCACCAATTGATGCCGCAAAAGCTATGTGGGCATTCTACGAATATCCCGAAACAACCTTCGAAGATCTTATCACACCATTTAACTTTCCAAAGCTAAGAAAAAAAGCAAAATTTGCAGCTATCCCATCAACCTCGGGTACTGCAACAGAGGTTACAGCTTTCTCAGTAATCACAGATTACTCAAAAGGCATTAAATACCCTCTTGCTGACTTTAATATTACACCTGATGTAGCTATTGTTGACCCATCTCTTGCAGAAACAATGCCTAAAAAGCTTACAGCTCATACAGGTATGGATGCTATGACACACGCAATCGAGGCATATGTATCAACACTTAACTGCGAATATACAGACGCACTTGCACTTCACGCTATCAAGATGATTCATAATAATCTTAAAAAATCATATGATGGCGATATGGCTTGCCGCAGAAAAATGCATGATGCACAGTGTCTTGCAGGTATGTCATTCTCTAACGCACTTCTCGGTATAGTACATTCAATGGCACACAAAACCGGTGCCGCATTCACAGGCGGACATATTATTCACGGCTGTGCAAACGCAATGTATCTTCCAAAGGTAATTAAATACAACTCAAAAGACGAAACAGCGGCTAAGCGTTATGCTGAAATCGCTAAGTTTATTAACCTTAAAGGCGAAACAACAGAAGAGCTTGTAGATGCCCTTATTGCAGAGCTTCGCAGTATGAACGACCAGCTTGATATTCCACAGTCTATCAAGAACTATGGCGAGGGTGGAACAAAATCCGACACAAGTATCATTGACGAGAAAGAGTTTTTGGATAAACTACCCGAAAATGCTAAAAACGCAATTGCCGATGCTTGTACAGGCTCAAATCCAAGACAGCCAAACCAGGAAGAAATGGAAAAGCTTCTTAAAGCTTGCTATTACGACCTTGAAATTGATTTCTGACAATTACCATCCATATTTCTATACCTTCCGCTTGCACCCCTTTTTTACAAAGGGGTGCAAGTTCTTTTACATTTAATTTTTTCGGTTTCGCTCGAATATATAAGTTTAATTATTACTGAGTGCTGCGTATAAATGCAATTCAAATTCATACAATAAAACAAGAGTGCTTTTACTCAAAAGCTAAAACATTTATTTTACTTAACAATTGCATTTTATGAGGTGATAATTATTTCTACAGTACACAAAATCAATTGGAAACAACTACTAATCAGCATTGGAATCGCACTTGGTATAGGCGGATTATCAGCTTTAGTTACAATGAATTCAATGGATAAATATGAAACTATGGCTAAACCGGCTCTTTCGCCACCTGGATTTCTTTTCCCTATTGTCTGGGCTATACTCTTTACACTTATGGGAATATCATCATATTTGATTTTTAATTCTGACGATAGCCGAAAACCCTTTGCTCTTTTCATATATGGTGCCCAATTAGCAGTAAACTTTTTTTGGCCGGTATTTTTCTTCAATTTTTCGGAGTATCTGTGGGCGTTTATATGGATTCTTCTTTTATGGTTACTAATAATTTTAATGATAAAAAAATTCTACCCTATAAACAAAGCCGCCGCACTGCTTCAAGTCCCCTATCTTCTTTGGGTAACATTTGCCGCATACCTTAACTTTGGAGTATATTTGCTCAACTGACTAAATCTTAATGCAAAATCCGCCAACGCTTCAAATTTTGTCGTTGGCGGATTAATTTTACTATATAAATAATTTCTCAGCTACACTCGAACAGAGGAGTTTTATACTATATAACGCTATCTGCTCGAACTGCGTGCGAGGTACTCGCTGGCGAATAATACACAGATAACGCTTACACCTGTGTCGGCTATAACTGACATCCACATTGAAGTAATGCCAAATATTGCAAGAATTATTATAAGTGCCTTTACTAAAAGAGCGAACATAATATTAATTTTTACGATATTAAGAACCTTACGAGCGATTTTAATTGCATCGGGAATAGGGTTAAGATTTCCGCTTGCAAGAACTGCATCTGCAGACTCGATTGCTACTTCACTTCCAAATCCCATTGCAATACCGCAATCGCTTGCCGAAAGTACAGGGGCATCGTTTATTCCGTCGCCTACAAAGCAGACTGAATTCGATTTTTCTTTAATTTTTGTCAAAATGTTCAATTTGTCAGCAGGTAAAAGCTCCGAATGAAAATCTGTTAAATTTAATTCGTTATTTACATTTTCAGCGGTGCTTTTTTTATCGCCTGTAAGCATTATAATGTTTTTTACACCAAGCTTTTTTAGCTTTGAAATTACGCTTTTGCTTTCTTCTCTTATTGTGTCGTATATATTAATTGAGCCGATAAGCTTATTATCGTAAATAATAAAAACAGAATCTTCTTTGCAAGCATCAGTATTTATGCTTTTGTTAAGAATCTTTGCACCGCCACATTCAAGTGCTTTTCCTTTGTAGTTTGCTTTTGTGCCGTATCCTGCGTTTTCACTGTGATTTGCAAGTTCAGGAATAGTTAAGTGTTTTTCTTCCGCTTTGGCTTTTATTGCCATTGCGACAGGATGAGTTGAGTATTTTTCGCAGGCAGCGGCAAGGCTCAAAACTTCATCTTCGGAATAATCAGACAACGCTGTAATTTTATTTACAGTAAGCTTTCCGCTTGTTAGTGTACCTGTTTTGTCAAATACAAAGGAATCTGCTTTTGCAAGGGCTTCAAGATATTTGCCACCTTTTACTAACATACCGTACTTTGATATTGTTCCGATTCCCGAATAATATGCAAGCGGTACGGAGATAACAATAGCACAAGGGCAAGATGCAACCAGACATACAAGTGCTCGATAAATCCATTCGCTAAAATTTCCAAGCCCTAAAACAGCAGGAACGATTGCAATAATAAGCGAGATTATAAGCACTAATGGTGTATAGACTGACGCAAAACGGGATATTAGCTTTTCGTTTTTGCCTTTTTGTGCGGCGGCATCTTCTACAAGCTTTAGTATTCTTGTAGCTGTACTATCGCCAAAGAGCTTTGTTGTTTTAACCTCTATAATATTATTTCCGTTTATTCCTCCGCTTAAAACAGTATCACCCTCAGCAATATCCACAGGCAGACTTTCGCCTGTAAGTGCTGAATTGTCAATGGTAGTTGTACCTTTTGTTACTACTCCGTCAAGTGGGATTCTGGCATAAGGCTTTACTATAATAGTTGTGCCAATCTCAACTGATTCGGCATTTACCTTTGATTCAATTCCGTCTTTAAGGATTATTGCAGTGTCAGGACGAATTGAAGCAAGTTTTTCAATATTACGGCGAGATGTGTCAACCGCCTTAGCCTCGATAATTTCGCCAAGTGAAAATAATAAAGTTACCATTGCGGCTTCGGTAAATTCACCAAGGAAAAATGCGGCTGTTACCGCTACAAATAAAAGCGTTGTTTCATCAATTCTTAAATTTATAGCCTTTTTTATGGCTTTGTAAAATATTTTATAGCCTGAAAGTGCAGTTGAAATTACAGATAGAATCAGTATTGCCCAAAAAACTGCGGAGTTACCGTCAGGAGAGCAAAGGTGAATTATTAAAGATGAAATTGCGGTAACTGCGGAAATAGCAATCGGAAGATTTTTTGCGATTTTGTTTGTGCGGTTTGAGGGTGTTTTGTTATTGCTCTTATTGTCAACAACTACGACACCTTCCTCGATACTATCGCAAATTTGCTGAATTTTTGAAAGAGGTTCTTTTATATCAGATTCAAAAGTTAAAACTTTTGTTGCAAAATTAAAAGATACACTTTGAAAGTCGCTTGATTTTGCAATTGTTTTTTCGATTACACCGGCACAATGTGCACAGTTAAGATTATTAAGTGTATAGCTTAATTTCATATGATAAATCACTCCAAAATATGGTCAAGTCCCATTTCTATAATTTTTTTAACATGGTCATCATTTAGACTATAGTAAATTTGCTTACCATCTCTGCGTACACGGACAAGCTTGTTTTGTCTGAGTACTCTAAGCTGGTGAGAAATGGTGCTTTGCTCCATATTAAGTGTTTCAGCGATTTTTAATACGGACATTTCATTATCGGATATGGCAAACATAATTCGGATTCGTGTTGAATCTCCAAATACTTTAAAAAGGTCTGCGAGGTCAAAAAGTATTTCCAGTTCAGGCATAGTGGTTGGTTTATTAGAATTTTCCATTTTTTATTCTCCCTAAATTTTAATTATCATTTATGAACATATGCATATGTGTTCATATGTTGTATTGAAAGTATAGCATACGACATTTGCGTTGTCAATAGGGGGATAAAATATTTTTTGTCTAATAGAAAATTACTTGGGTATACTCATATATGGAAGTTATAATATTTTATAATAGCTGTATGTTAAGTACTCATTTTTGTGATTTGTTTTGATTGATAATATAATGTGTACTTAACAAAGACAGATACGCAGTAGGTGTTTTACGCAAAACAATAATTGTTGTGTTTTTGCTCAAAATCTGCAAATTTAATTTAGTAAATATTAATATAGTATTGGTTAATAATATAGAAACAAAATATAATTCATTACAGAAATTATATTGCAATTTGTTATTTCTTATAATGAATTTAATTAAATCTTTTATTTCTTTGGTGGAAATTATAACATTCTGTAATCGTGGTTGGAAAAATTAAAAACAAAAGCAAAAATGAGTTTACAATTTGCGTACAACATTGCCAAAAATCGGTTACAATTTTAATATTCCGTTGACTTTACTACGATTTTGTAGTATCATTTTCTTATAAACGACCGATTGCGTTACATATATGTAATGTGATTATCAGTGTATTTTAATAAAATGTAATATATTTTGTGGTTTTTATGATTTTTTTGGTTTATAACCACATTATATAGTTTTTGATATATATCTACACTTATTTAGTTATTGCATATAATTCAATACTGTACAGGAGTGTAAGCCTTGGAAAAGTTCGTTGTTACAGGCGGTAGGCCTTTGTTCGGAGAGGTAAAAATCAGTGGTGCAAAAAATGCGGCAGTTGCTATTATCCCTGCTGTTATTCTTTGTGATGAACCTTGCCAGATTGAAAATATACCTAATATTAGCGATGTTTCACTTATTAGCAGAATTCTTCAGCAGATGGGTGCAAATGTCAGAAGAATTAATAAATCTTCACTTTATATAGATCCTACTACTATCAGAAGTTGCAATGCTACTACTGAGCTTGTAAGAGGAATGCGTGCGTCTTATTATCTTCTTGGTGCTTTGCTTGGTAAATACGGCAAGGCTCAGGTTGCTTTACCCGGTGGTTGTAACTTTGGTGTTCGTCCTATTGACCAACACTTAAAGGGATTTGAGGCTATGGGTGCAAATACTCAGCTTGTTGATGGTGCTATTATTAAAGCTGAGTGTGACGACAGATTACAGGGTACTAACATTTACCTAGATGTAGTTTCTGTTGGTGCTACTATGAATATTATGCTTGCGGCTTCAAAGGCTGAGGGTCTTACAATTATTGAAAATGCGGCTAAAGAGCCTCATATTGTTGACCTTGCTAACTTCTTAAACTCTATGGGTGCAGACATTCGTGGTGCAGGTACAGATGTTATTAAAATCCGTGGTGTAGGTTATCTTCACGGTGTAACTTATTCTATTATTCCTGACCAGATTGAAGCAGGTACTTATATGTGTGCGGCTGCTGCAACAAGGGGTTGTATTACAGTTAAGAATGTAACTCCTAAGCATCTTGATTCTATTACTGCAAAGCTTAGAGAAATGGGCGTTCAGATTACTGAATACGATGAGGCTGTAAAGGTTGATGCAACTGTTAAGCCTCTTAAAAGATGTAATATTAAAACAATGCCACATCCGGGATTTCCTACTGACTGTCAGCCACAGTTTGCGGCTTTGCTTGTAAGTGTTCCCGGCACCAGCATTATCAACGAAAATGTTTGGGATAATCGTTATCAGTATATTGGCGAGCTTGTAAGAATGGGTGCAAAGGTTTCGGTTGAGGGCAGATTAGCTATCATTGAAGGCGGTGCTCCGTTGACTGCCGCTCCTGTTAAGGCAACTGACCTTAGAGCAGGTGCCGCTATGATTATTGCCGCTCTTGAAATTAAGGGTACTACTGAAATTTCAAGTATTCAGTACATTGAGCGTGGCTACGAAGATGTTATTGAAAAATTTAAAGCTCTGGGTGCAGACATTAAAAAGGTTTACTATTCAGGGGATAACGAAGAAGAGCTTGGTGCATAATTTTTGATTTTTAAGCCGTTTTCTTTTGAAAGCGGCTTTTTGTTGTATAGTTTTAAAAGATTATAATTAAGAAGGCTCCTTTATCAAAGGAGCTGTCAGCGAAGCTGACTGAGGATTGAAAAAGACAATGCAGATGTTTTAATATAGTTATAAAGTTAAAGAATATTACTAACCATAGACATAAAAAACACTTTGCTGATTACTTGCAATCCTCCGTCACGGCAAGCCGTGCCACCTCCTTTTGTAAAGGAGGCTATTTAAAAACAAGCGTTGCATTAGACCTTAAAAAAGATAATTGTATTGCTTCGCTCGGGCATAAAAGGTAAAAAAGGTATTAAAAATATGGAGCTGTCTGCACAATTTGCAGACAACACTTGCAGGGGGATTAGTTTGGCTAGAGTAGTACCGCTTTTTAGCGGAAGTAAGGGCAATTGTTATTACATAGGTACAATGGCTGAGGGCGTTTTGATTGATGCCGGCAGGTCTTGTAAACAAATTGAAAACGCTATGGAAGCTAATGGACTTAAAATGAAAAATGTTGCCGGAATTTTTGTTACTCACGAGCATAGCGACCATTGCAGTGCAATTAAGGTGCTTGCTAAAAGGTATAATTTTGATGTGTACGGAAGTGCAGGTACACTCAATGCTTTAAAATTATCGCAAAAGGTTAATCCCGAAACAAAATTATGTGTTATAGAAAATCAGCTTGCGATTGGTAATATGTGCGTACAGCGTATTAATACCCCTCACGATGCTGTCGAAAGCTGTTGCTATCGTGTTATTTCGTCAGACGGAAAATCCGCTCTTATTGCAACTGATATGGGCGTTATGGTCAACGATGTAAGAAATGCCGCTGTGCAAAGTGATTTTGTGGTGCTTGAATCAAACCACGATGTTCAGATGCTTAAAAATGGGGTTTATCCTTTTTACCTTAAACAGCGAATTTTGTCTAATAAAGGTCATTTATCCAACGAAGCTTGTTCGGCTGAGCTTATCAATCTTGTAAAGAATGGTACTCTCAGGCTTATGCTTGGGCATTTGAGTGAAGAAAACAATACCCCTCGACTTGCTATGGCTACGGCTATATCGGCACTTGAAGGAGCGGGAATGAAATTCAGGAGCGATTTTACACTTGATGTTGCTCCTTGTGAAACTAATTTACAGTCGGTGATTTTCTGATATGTTAAGAGTAAATATTGTATGTATAGGAAAAATTAAAGAAAAATATTTTACTGATGCAATAAATGAATATTCAAAAAGATTGTCAGCTTTTTGCAAATTTTCAGTTATAGAGCTTCCCGAGGAAAAAATCAGAAACAATAATCCTAATCAAGCTCAGATTGATGAAGTTATTGAGGCTGAGGGCAAACGAATTTTGCAAAAAATTGGTGCATCTGATTATGTTGCCGCTATGTGCATTGAGGGTAAGCTGATGTCGAGCGAGGAGCTTTCAAAGACTCTTGATTCTGTTTCTCTAAGCGGAAAAAGTACAGTCAGCTTTATTATTGGCGGTAGCTATGGTTTGAGTGATGAGGTCAAAAAAAGGTCGGATTTAAGACTGAGTATGAGTAGAATGACCTTTCCGCATCAAATGGCTAGAATGATATTAAGTGAACAGATTTACCGTGCGTTTGAAATTTCAACAAATGGTAAATATCATAAATAGTAATTGGAGGATTTATGGCACTTGACGGTATTTTTTTAAGACATATTAAAAATGAAATAGAGAACGAGGCGTTAGGTGCAAGAGTTTCTCAGGTTTATCAGCCTAACCGTGATGAGCTTGTGCTTGCTATGCGTACATTTAAGGGTAATCGTAAGCTTTTGTTATCGGCAAGAGCTAATTCTCCAAGGGTGAATTTTTGCTCGACTACACCCGAAAATCCACCCCAGCCTCCTATGTTTTGTATGTTGCTAAGAAAAAAGCTTGGCGGTGGAAAGCTGATTGCCGTAAGACAGATGGGCTGTGACCGTGTGCTTTTTCTTGACTTTGAATGTGTAAACGAGCTGGGCGATACGGTACAAATTACTGTGGTTTGTGAGATTATGGGTATGTACAGCAATATTATTATTGTTGGCTCTGACGGGGTTATTATTGATTCGCTCAAGCGTGTTGACCTTACTATGAGCAGTCGCAGACTTGTTTTGCCTAATATAAAATATGAGTTGCCTGAGCCGCAAGATAAGCTTGATATTACTAAATGTGAGCCTGAAGATGTGGCTAAGGCAGTAAAGGCTATAACTCCCGAAATGCCACTTAATAAAGCGTTGCTCAAAGTAATTGAGGGTGTATCCCCAATTGTGTGCAGAGAGCTTGAATATAGAGTAATGGAAGGTGCTCAAAATAACCTTGAAGGCGTTTTGTATGAAAAGCTGGTTGAGGTTCTTGGCGAGTTTAAATCCCTTTGTACAGATTGCAAAGGCAGACCGTTCGTGATTTTTAGAGATGACGGAAAGCCGATGGATTTTTCGTTTCTGAAAATAGAGCAATATGGTTCGTTTGCAAAAATTGAGGAAAACGAAAGTTTTTCAGACTTACTCGATAGCTATTATAATGTTCGTGACAGTCGAGAGCGAATGAGAGTTAAGGCTCAGGACCTTACTAAGCTTTTGACTAATACAAGTGAACGAATTTCAAGAAAGCTTGCAAAGCAACAAATTGAGTTAAAAAACTGTGAAAATCGTGAGCAACTTAGAATTTGCGGTGACCTTTTACAGGCAAACCTGTATCGTATTGAGCGTGGTGCATCGTTTGTAGAGGTTGAAAATTTTTACGATGAAAATTATGGTACTATAAGAATAAAGCTTAATCCTGCTATATCTCCCGCGGCAAATGCTCAGAAATATTATAAGGATTATCAAAAAGCAAAAAATGCAGAAAAGTTTTTGCAGGAACAGCTTAAAAAAGGCAGTGCAGAGCTTGAATATGTAGACTCTGTACTTGATACAGTGAATCGAGCTGAAACCGAGCGTGACTTATCGCAGATAAGAGCAGAGCTTACTGAGCAAGGATATTTAAAAAAGAGTAAAGGCAAACAAAAACAGCCTTCTGCTTTACCACCAATTGAATTCACTTCAAGTGATGGCTTTAAAATACTTGTCGGAAGAAACAATAAGCAAAATGATATGCTTACCTTAAAAATGGCCGGTAAAAATGATATGTGGTTGCATACAAAGGATATTCACGGCTCACATACTGTTATTTTTGCGGAGGGCAAAGAAATATCCGATACTGCAATTGTTGAGGCGGCAAGCCTCGCGGCATACCACAGCAAGGCACAAAACAGCAGTCAGGTGCCTGTGGATTATACGCTTGTTCGTTATGTCAGCAAGCCAAGCGGTGCAAAGCCGGGTATGGTTATTTATGTAAATAATAAAACAGTTTATGTCACCCCAAAAAATAGCATTTAGAGTATAAAATTACCCTCGTGGGCAATACTTTAATAAAGTAATTGTCTACGGGGGTTATATTTTGCAATACGGTAAGGTTGAAATCTGCGGAGTAAATACATCACAGCTAAAGGTGCTTAAAGAAAGTGAGAAGCGTGAGCTTCTTATAAAAATCAAGGAGGGTACTCCGTCAGAAAGCAAGGCTGCTCGTGATAAAATGATTAATGGTAATTTAAGGCTTGTATTATCGGTTATCCAAAGATTTACAAACAGAGGAGAAAATCCTGACGATTTGTTTCAGGTAGGAGTTATTGGTCTTATTAAGGCAATTGATAATTTTGATGCAACACTTGATGTGCGTTTCAGTACTTATGGAGTACCTATGATTATAGGTGAGATACGCCGATATTTGCGTGATAACAATTCGGTTAGAGTATCTCGTTCTATGAGAGATACGGCTTACAGAGCAATGCAAATCAAAGAACAGCTTACAAACCAAAATAATCAAGAGCCGACAGTAGAAGAAATTGCAAAAATTATGGAAGTGCCAAAGGAAACAGTTGTGCTTGCTTTGGAAGCTATAGTGGAGCCTGTTTCGCTTTATGAGCCTGTTTTTTCTGACGGTAACGACACAATTTATGTTATGGACCAGATTGGCGATAAAAATGATGATTCAACTTGGCTTGAAGAAATTGCCGTTAAAGAGGCGATTGCCAATTTGACCGACAGAGAAAAGAAGATTTTAGGTATGCGATTTTTTAAGGGCAAAACTCAAATGGAGGTTGCAAGCGAGGTCGGTATCTCTCAAGCTCAGGTAAGCCGAATTGAAAAATCAGCTCTTGAAAAGATAAAAAAGAACATCTAGGCAAGTGCCTTGCCTGTAGTTCGAGCAGATAGCGTTATATTCTTTAAAACTTATCTGCTCAAAAATCCGCAAGATTAATTTTTTCTTTTTTTAAAAAACAAATACCCTGACAAAACACAAATCATCGTTTTGTTAGGGTATTTATTTTTATTATTTAATTTTATTTATCGTATTACTTACCCGATAAGCTCTTTAATTTTAGCCTCTGCGGCAACAGCATCAGCCTTGCCACGGCTATTTTTCATTACATTACCAACAAGAGCCTTTAAAGCTTTTTCCTTGCCGTTTTTATAATCTTCAACCGCTTTAGGATTAGCCTGTATAGCCTGGTTACAAAGCTCAGTAAGGGCATTTTCATCAATACCGCCCATATCGCTTTCGCTTATAAATTCAAGTGCTCCTTTGCCCGAATCAAGCATTTTTTCAAGGGTTGCCTTTGCAAGATTATTACGGATTTTGCCATCGTCAATTAATTTCACAAGCTCGTTGAGCTGAGATGGAGTAACAGAAACATCAAATATTTCTTTATCAGCCTCAGTTTCCGTTCTGCTGAAAATCTGTCCGATAATAAAGTTAGACACAACCTTCGCTGATTTAACACCCTTAATCGCCTCATCAAAATACTCACTGATTTTTCTGTATTTAGTAAGCAACTGAGCATCCTTTTGCGGAATACCAAGCTCAGAAATATACCTTTTGCACTTATCGGCAGGAAGCTCAGGAAGTGTTTTTCGTATCTCCTCTACCTCATCACGAGTTACATAGATTGTAACTAAATCAGGGTCACGGAAATATCTGTAATCGTGAGCATCTTCCTTACTTCTCATAGAAGAAGTAGTATTTGTAACATCGTCATAACGCAAGGTTTCCTGAACAACAGTGCCGCCACTTTCGATCAAAGCAACCTGTCTGTTAAATTCGTATTCCATAGCCTTTGCAATGTTATTGATTGAGTTCATATTCTTAATTTCAGTACGAGTACCAAATTCAGCTTGTCCCTCAGGACGAACAGAAATATTAACATCGCAACGCATTGAGCCTTCTTGCATTCTGCAGTCAGAAATACCGATATATCGCATAAGCTGTTGAAGTTTTTCTACATATTCCCTTGCTTCATCAATTGAACGAATATCCGGCTCAGATACAATCTCAATAAGAGGAACACCGCCACGGTTATAATCAACATAGGTATCGCCGTCTTTATGAATAAGCTTTCCGGCATCTTCCTCAATATGAATATGATTAAGTCTGATTTTTTTACCATTGGAAAGTTCCACATAACCACCGATTATTAGCGGAGCATAAAGCTGGCTTATCTGATAAGCTTTTGCAAGGTCAGGATAGCAATAATTTTTTCTATCCATTTTTGAAATCTCCGCAATCTCACTATGAGTAGCAAGACCTGCTCTTATAGCGTAGTTTACAACCTCACGATTAAGCTTAGGCAATGTACCGGGCAAGCCAATGCATACAGGACAGCAATGACTGTTTGGAGCACCGCCAAACTCAGTAGTACATCCGCAGAATATTTTTGTTTTCGTAGCAAGTTCAATATGAGTTTCAAATCCTGCAACTAATTCATATTTCACAGCCTTACACCCCACTTTGTATCCTTAAAGTTTTCGCCTGCCACCTGCTGATACTTATAAGCGGCATTCAAAATTTCAGCCTCACCAAAGCTTTTGCCAATAATCTGCATACCGATTGGCATACCGTTTGAATTAAATCCGCAAGGAACCGAAACAGCCGGCAAGCCTGCAATATTAACAGGTACAGTACAAATATCTGTAAGATAGGTTTCAATCGGGTCTGCAACAGCTTTACCAAGCTCAAATGCAGACATAGGAACTGTAGGAGCAAGAATAACATCACAGCTTTCAAAAGCTCTACTAAATGCTCTTACAATTGTACCTCTAAGATTCTGAGCCTTTTTATAATAAGCATCATAATAACCTGCCGAAAGCACATAAGTACCAAGCAAAATTCTACGCTTAACTTCTTCGCCAAATCCCTCTGAACGAGTACGGCAAATCATATCGTGAACACCTTCGTAATGCTCGGTTTTATATCCAAAGCGAATACCGTCATATCTACCAAGGTTTGACGAAGCCTCTGCACAAGCAATAATATAATAAACCGGCAACGCGTATTTAAGCTCAGGCATATCAAAATAAACAATCTCGGCACCTAACGACTCATAAGCCTTTACAGCATTAAGTACTGCTTCTTTTACATCGTCACGAATACCTTCAAAATACTCTTTTGCAACGCCGATTTTCAGTCCTTTAATATCATTATCAAGCTTTGAGAAAGTTTTGCCTGCAAAGCCCTTTGAAGTAGAATCCATAGGGTCCTGCTTTGAAATTGCATCAAACACAATTGAAGCATCTTCAACAGATTTTGTAACTGTACCAATCTGATCAAGAGAGCTTGCGTATGCAATAAGACCATAACGGGATACAGCACCATAAGTAGGCTTAAGTCCTACCATACCACAAAACGATGCAGGTTGACGGATAGAACCACCAGTATCGGAACCAAGACTGTAAGCTGCAACATTTGCCGCAACTGAGCTTGCCGCACCGCCTGATGAACCACCCGACACACAAGCTGTATTAAACGGATTAAGCGATGCACCAAAACAAGAATTTTCGCAGGAAGAACCCATAGCAAATTCATCCATATTTGTTTTACCAAGCAACACCGCATTTTCACTTGAAAGAATATCCCAAACAGTTGCATTATAAATAGGCTTGTAGCCTGATAAAATTTTAGAACAACAAGTAGTTTCAATCCCTTTTGTAGAAATATTATCTTTAAGCGACATAGGCACACCTTCAAGCATACCAATTTCCTCGCCATTTGCAATTTTTTTATCAACCTTTTCTGCTGTTTTATACGCTTGTTCACTTGTAATATTTACATAAGCATTAAGCTCACTGTTGGCTTTTTCAATTTCTTCAAGATAGCTTTTTGTAAGCTCGGTGCAAGAGCACTGCTTATTTACAAGCATATTATGAATTTTACCAATTGTACCCATATTTACACCGCCTTACTTTTTACTTTTAACAAGGAAATGTGACTGAGCCTGTTCAGGAGCATTTTTGAGTATTTCCTCACTATCACAAGACTCAATCACAACATCATCTCTAAACACATTTGAAAGATTATTTATATTATCAAACGCTTCATCACTTACAGGTGCATTATTAATTGTATCCGCAAAATCTATAATTTCCTGCATTGATTTTGTAAGGCTGTCAAGCTCATCTTCAGCAACAAACAGCTTTGAAAGCAACGCTATATTTTCAACATCTTCTCTTGTTACCATTACAAAACTTCCTTTCTGTTATTATTAAGGTAATGAACGATTAAATCAAAAACAACAAGCCTCATTTGATAAAGGAGTCTTTTAGTTGTTTTACCTTACTTGCTATTTTTTATTTATTTAATCTTTTACTATTACCTTTAATCATTTAAACTTTTATTTCTTAGTATATCCAAAATTATATCATAAAGCCTTGGTTCAATCAATATTAACAATTCAATTAAACATTGACAACTTTATCATATATGATAAAATAAATTCGAGGCGATAATATATGAAACAATTAATAACTCGTAAGCTGAAATCATCTTTCAGTTACATAAAATCTTTTACAAAGTGGACAATAATAGCCGCAATAACAGGCACTATTGGCGGACTGCTCGGTTCACTGTTCAGCGTATGCATAAACTATGCACACACATTTAACCAAATGCACGAATGGTTAATATTCTTGTTGCCAATCGGCGGTTTGCTTATAGCCGGAATGTATAGGCTATGCAAAATGCAAAACGACCGTGGCACAAACCTTATTCTTGATTCTGTAAGAGAGCGAACCTATGTACCGTGGCTTATGTCACCATTAATTTTCTTATCAACTATAATAACACATCTTCTCGGCGGCTCAGCAGGACGAGAAGGAGCGGCGTTACAACTTGGTGGAAGCCTCGGTTCAATTGCAGGAAAGCTTTTTAGACTTGATGAAAAAGATTTAAGAATCTGCGTAATGTGTGGTATGAGTGCAGTATTTTCCGCTTTGTTCTGCACTCCTATAACAGCCGCATTTTTTGCACTGGAAGTGATAAGCGTAGGCATAACTTATTATGCGGCACTTGTTCCCTGTATTGTATCTTCCGTTGTAGCTTACTTTTTCGCATCAGGTTTTGGTTTATCTCACTTTCATTTCAACATATCCGACCATATTCCGAAAATTGATGTTCTTTCATTCATTCAAACTATTGGTCTTGCCGCAGTCTGTGCAGTATTAAGTATTATCTTCTGTGTTGTTATGCACAAATCTCACAAATGGGCAGTAAAGCTGTTTAAGAATGAATTTTTAAGAGCCGCTGTCGGTGGTGTTGCAATTATATTACTCACATTAATTGTACAATGCCGTGACTATAATGGAGCAGGCTCAGAAATAATCGAAAACGCAATTTCAGGAACTGCCAAACCCGAAGCGTTTATACTTAAAATGATTTTTACCGCATTTACCATAAGCTTTGGATTTAAAGGCGGAGAAATTGTACCTACTCTCTTTATTGGTTCAACATTCGGCTGTGTTTTTGCACCACTACTTGGAATTGACCCTGTTTTCGGTGCGGCATTAGGGCTTGTATGCCTGTTCTGCGGAGTTATCAACTGCCCAATTGCGGCAACATTTTTAAGCATTGAATTTTTCGGTGCTGAAGGGCTTATACTTTTTGCCACAGGCAGTGCTGTAAGCTATATGCTAAGCGGATACTACGGATTATATAGCAGTCAAAAAATCCGATATTCAAAAATCAAACCTGAACGCATTAACATTAATGCTAAATAACAACATAAATATTTATTTTTCCACAACCAAAACAGGCTGTTCCTGAGATAATTAAAATCTCAATAGGAACAGCCTGAAATTTTTTAATATTAATTACTTATACCTTATTAGCAACCTCGCCAAGACGCTTATAAATGCAGTTTTCCGCAACATATCCTCTTACAAAAGAAAGCGGATAAACATTGGTATTTCTGCCGATAACAGTACCCGGATTAAGAACACTGTTACAACCAACCTCTACATAGTCGCCAAGCATTGCACCAAACTTTTTAACACCGGTTTCAACCTTATCGCCATTATTCATAACAGTAACAAGCGACTTGTCGCTCTTAAGGTTTGATGTAATAGCACCTGCACCTGTATGTGCTTTGTATCCTAAAATACTATCGCCGATATAATTATAATGAGGTGTCTGAACACAATCAAAAAGAATTGAGTTTTTAAGCTCTGTTGAATTTCCTACAACAGCACCCTTGCCCACAATAACACTGCCTCTGATAAAAGCACAATGACGAATTTCCGCATCTTCACAAATAATGAGTGGACCATCAAGATGAGCAGTTGGAAATACCTTTGCACTTTTTGCAACCCAGATATTTTCTCCTCTTTGCTCATAAATTTCAGGGTCAAGTGTTTTGCCAACAGAAATTATAAAATTCTTAATTAAAGGAAGAGCCTCCCATGGATATTCAACACTTTCAAGTAAAGGCTTTGCAATTGATTTGCTAAAATCAAAAAGATTTTTAGCAAGAAGATTTTGATTTTTCATATAAAATTCTCCATTCCATTAAAAGCGAGTGCTTTGCACGCAATTTTACATAAAGCACCATTAAAATATTTATACCTTTTTCTTCACTTTTCCTGACAATCCTTGCTCCAAACCTGTTCTTTTGAAAACAGCTAAAACAATAACAGCACAAACTATACCCAACAAAGCTCCACACAAAACATCGGTAGGACAATGAACATAATTGTATAGTCGAGAAAAAGCAATAAGAGAGGCTATAATCAAAGCCGGAATACCAAGCTTTTTATTTTTAACAAAAATAACTAATGCCGCCGCAAACGATGACGAGCTGTGCCCTGACGGAAAGCTGTACCCCGAAGGAGGTGAAATAAGCGGCTCCATTAAATGATTAGTTATATATGGTCTAGGTCTGCAAATAATATTTTTCAGTCCGATTTCACCCACAATAAAACTAAGGCTCATTGCAAACAAAAGTGTTACTCCCATTGCTCTGGTTTTTTTAAAAAACAACATTATAGCCGCTGATGTAATCCATATCGCACCCGCTTCACCTATACGGCTAAAAAAAGCCATAATATAGTCTAAAAAATCACATCGTATCGTTTCTTGAATAAAATCAAGAATTGCAAAATCAATACCGTTTATCCAATTTAAAAAATCCAAACATCTTCCCCCCTGTCTAAATATATACCTATTATATCAGTATCTGCATCTAATTTCAATATTAATTTTAATCATTTTGCTCAAACTGCATTAATTTTGCATATAGAATTTCATCTACAATTGCCTCAACTGCAACGCCTTCAGCAACATATTCCTCGCTAATTAAAGTTGCCTTTGTACGAATTTCATTTGTAAGCCCCGCATTTGTAAACGGGATAAGTAACTTAACCTTTTTAATTCTTATCGGCAAATTATCGTCAATCCTCTGCAAAAGCTCGTCAATTCCTGTACCACGCTTTGCACTTATACGAACACAAGCTTTAAAATCCTGAGGCATAGTAGTATCATCAACTAAATCGCACTTATTTAGAACAGTAATAATAGGAGTATCGCCACAACCAAGAGATTCAAGTAACTCGGCTGTAACCTGCATATGAGTTCTTGCCTCATCACTTGATGCATCACATACATTCAAAATAATATCAGACTGTGCGGCTTCTTCGAGCGTTGAACGAAAAGCATCAACAAGATGGTGAGGCAATCTTCGTACAAGTCCTACAGTGTCAATTAACATAACCGTAACACCGCTTGGAAGCTTTAATGCTCTTGATGTAGGGTCAAGCGTTGCAAAAAGCTTGTCCTGAGCAAGAACACCTGCATCAGTAAGATAATTCATAAGCGTTGACTTACCTGCATTTGTATAGCCTACAATTGCACAAGTTATAACACCGTCTTTTTCACGGCGTTTTCTGAGCATATTGCGATGTTGCTCAACCTCTCTTAATTCTTCCTTAAGAGTTTCCATTTTTCTTCTTATGTGACGACGATCAGTTTCAAGCTTTGTTTCACCGGGGCCACGAGTACCAATACCGCCACCAAGTCTTGACATTGCAATACCTTTACCCGTAAGTCTTGGGAGCATATATTTTAGCTGTGCAAGCTCTACCTGTAGCTTACCTTCCTTTGATCTTGCACGCTGAGCAAAAATATCAAGTATAAGCGTAGTTCTGTCAATAACACGAACATCGGTTACTGCTTCCATATTTTTTATCTGAGTAGGTGTCAGCTCACTATCAACAACAAGCAAATCAATCTCTTGCTGAGAGCAAAGCTCAGCAATTTCTTCAAGCTTACCTGTACCAACATAAGTACCACTTTCAACTCTATGCAAATTTTGCGTAACCGACATAACAGGGTCAGCCCCTGCACTCTTTACGAGTTCAAAAAGTTCAGCTAAGGATGCCTCTGCATCATAACTGCCTGTATCTACACTTACAAGAAGGGCACGCTGTATTTTTTCTTCATTAGTTTTAAGTTCCATAAACAAATTCCTTTCAAGCAAACAAGTGTTAAATATCACTATCTATTTTACCCGAGCTTTTATCCATTTAACATAATACATTTTTTAGTTAAAGTAAAAGTTAATATTTACTATTTCAACAATTAGTAGTATAATATATTTAATTGGATTTGTAAATGAAGGACTTAATATATTTTATTTAACAGGGGTCTTTTAAATGGATAAAAAATTTGATGTAATTATTATCGGTACAGGTGCAGCCGGACTTTATGCCGCACTTAATCTGCCAGATAATGTAAACGCACTTCTGGTTTCTAAACGAGAGCTTGACCTTTCAAACAGCTCACTTGCTCAGGGTGGTGTTGCCTGTGTTCTTGATACTGTTCAAGACAGCTACAAACTACACGCTAACGATACCTTAATTGCAGGTAAATATAAAAACAATCTTTCTGCTGTTGAAAAACTAGTTTCCGAAGGGCCTGCCGATGTTCTAAAAATCAAGGAGCTTGGAGTTGACTTTGACTTAAATCCTGACGGTACTATGTGTCGCACTCTTGAAGCAGGTCACAGTCGTCACAGAATTGTACATCATAAGGATTCAACCGGCAAAGCAATTGTTGACGGACTTCTTGAGGTAGTAAAAAAGCTTCCAAATATTACAATTTGCGACAACGCACTTGTTTATTCAATCAAAAAGGTTTTAAATGGATTTTATATCAGCATATTAAAAGACGGAAAAAGCTTTTATTATGGCTGTAACTACTGCTTGCTTGCAACCGGTGGTATTGGCAGAGTTTATAAATACACAACAAATTCCGCTATTTCAACAGGTGACGGCATTGCCTTTGCATATATGCTTGGTGCTAAAATCAGCCATTTATCACGAGTTCAGTTCCACCCTACAGCATTTGCGGCTGTAAGCGGTAGAGAACGCTTTTTAATCAGCGAGGCTGTTCGTGGTGAGGGTGCAGTTTTGCTTAACTGCAATGGTGAACGCTTCGCATTTGATTATGACAGCCGTGGCGAGCTTGCTCCACGAGATGTAGTTTCAAACGCCATTATGCTTGAATCCAAAAAAACAAACAGCGAAAAATTCTATCTCGATATTACTCACAAGCCTGCTGATTTTGTAAAAGAGCGTTTCCCAATGATTTATGGTCGCTGTCTTGAAGAAGGTGTTGATATTACAAAGGATAGAATACCGGTATTCCCTTGTCAGCACTACCTTATGGGCGGTATAAATGTTGATTTAGATGCGAAAACCTCGGTAGATGGTCTTTATGCGGCAGGTGAATGTGCTCATACAGGAGTGCACGGAGCAAACAGACTTGCAAGTAATTCTTTGCTCGAAGCACTTGTATTTGGACGCTCAGCAGCTCAGGATATTGCACGCTTACTTAATAAAAACGGCAGAAAGCCTCTTGGCAGTGAGCCTGCCCATAAACCAATCACAGGCAAGCCTATGCCACAAGGTTATCGCTCACAGATTCGTGAGATTTTGCAGGATACATATTTTGTACTTCCTCGTCCTGAAAAATACGAGGAAAGCTATAGAAAAGTAGAAAAAATCCTCGATGAACTATTTAGAGAGGATTACGAAATAAATTCAGATTTAACAGAAGCAAGAAGTGCCGCAATAGTTGCGAGTATTATTCTTGAAGAGGTACGGGAGGGCATTAATTTATGATACTTAACAGCATTTTTGTTGATAATCTTATTAAATCAGCACTTTTAGAAGATATTAATTATCTTGATACAACAACAGACTATCTTATTGATGAAGAGCAGGAAAACACAGCAAAATTCCTTGCAAAAAGTGACGGTATTCTTTGCGGTTTAGATGTTGCTTTAAGAGTATTTGAAATTCTTCAACCTACAGGCTTTGAAGCTAAGGTATATAAGCATGATGGTGACAAGCTTTGCAAGGGTGACATTATCGCTGAAATCCACGGCAAAACACGCACTCTCTTAAAGGGTGAACGAACTGCATTAAATCTTATTCAGCATATGAGCGGTATTGCAACTGCAACAAACAAAGCTGTTGAAATTGTAAAAGGCACTAACGCATCAATTGCCGACACAAGAAAAACTCTTCCGGGACTTCGTCCTATTCAAAAATATGCAGTTACAGTGGGCGGCGGTAAAAATCACCGTTATAACCTTTCTGATGCGGCGATGCTCAAGGATAACCACATTGATGCAGGCGGCGGAATTGCAAACGCTGTTGCAAAGCTCAAAACAAAGCTTGGTCATATGACAAAAATCGAGCTTGAAGTAAGAAATCTTGATGAATTACAGCAAGCACTTGATGCCAATGTAGATGTAATTATGCTTGACAATATGAGCCCTGAGCTTATGGCTGAGGCTGTAAAAATCACTAACGGCAGAGCTTTACTTGAAGCAAGCGGCGGAATTACTGACGAAACACTTCGTTCAGTAGCTGAGTCAGGTGTTGATATTATTTCAATGGGTGCTTTAACTCATTCAGTTACAGCTTTTGATATTTCACTTAAAATTTCAGATTAAAGATTAATTTTATAATAAAATTATTAAGAGGGCGACTACCAATTATTAAGTAGTCGCCCTTTAGTATATTACAAAACCCCCTACAAAATTTTAACATCTTGCAGGGGGTTGTTATGTATAATATGTTTTATTTAATCTCTATATCAATGTCACCTGTATTTGTATTGATTTCGCATCTGCCGCCGCTTGTAGTTTTTGGCACATCAACTTCACCTATATCAGACTCAGCCATAAATATCTTATCTGTAAGTAAAGTACCCTCAATATCGCCCACACTTGTTTGTGCAAAAATCTCATTTGCATCTGAACCATTAAACTTAATTTCGCCGGTACTTCTCTTAACAGAAAGCTTTTGAGACGCTATAACACTATTTAAATTCATATCTCCAATACTTCCGTCAGACACAAGATTTTTACACTTAACATTAGTTAAATCTGCTTCACCGGTTGTAACATTAACTTCTATATCGCCTTTGCATACTACATTAGAAACATCAATATTACCTGTTGTAACCGAAAGGTCAAATCTAGCCGCAGATGTATCCTCAACATCAATATTACCGGTAGTCGCATTTATTTTAATCATCTCTGATGCAGAAGCCAAGCAATTAACATTACCTGTAGTTAATAAAACATCAACGCTCTTAAACTTAAAATCTTTTGATATATTAATATCACCGGTAGTTTCGTCAATGGAAAGCATATTGTATTCTGATTTTGGAAGATAAACTGTAATCTTTGGTGATTGAAAATTAATGTTGATAAAATCAAACCAATCTTTATCTTCATTTACATTAATATAGAGTGTATCGTCATTAACAGTAACAGAATGTTTTGCCTTTTCATCCTCGTAACATTCTACTTTACATTTTCCATTTTCAGACAACACAAACATAATATCTGCAACGCTTGTATTCATAGAAATATTGCTAAACTTTTGACTTACATCATAAGTATTAGTTTCAAATTTTCTTGTACTGAATCTATCAAAATCCCACTGATTGAAAGACAATGTAAATATAGAAATCATTATTCCGACAACCACAAGAGCACCGGCTACACCAAGCCATATTTTTGTTGATTTTTTCATTATACTTCCTCCTTCTTGATAAAGCAATTCTTTATTCCTACAGCAATTTTTTCTGTAAGTATTATTACGCCTTTTGTTGCCGCCTTACAGCCAAAGAATGTAAATATTGAAAGACCGCCACAAATTAAACCGGCACTAAACATTGCAACTCCGGCAAGACCTTTACCTAATATTGCTAAAATAGCACTAGCCACTAAACCGCCAACTGAACAAGCCGCAAGTGAAACAAAAACTGCCCAGAATGAAATAACCACAGACCATAATGAAACATAAAGCGAGAAAACTACTGAAATAGCGGCAATCGCTAATGAAAACCATATTGGTGAGCCGAGAGCCAAAAGCACAATCTCCCAAGTTTTAAGCTGTCTTTTGGGTTTAATTCTTTCTTTTGTAATTTTTGTAAAAGGTGTTTCCGCTATAATCTGTGCAACGATTTCATCGACAGAACCAACCTGAGCAACGGCTTCTTCCTCAAAAAGACCTTCTTCAATTCTATCATCAATCATTTCGCTATAAAAAACTATGCGTTCATCAATATCATTTTGTGGTAACCCCGACAAACCCTTACGCAATTGTGTTAAAAACTCCTGTTTATTCATCCCCATTATCCTCCTTAGTTACGAATCGGTATATAGATACAATTTCATTCCACTCATTTTTAAATTCTTCTATACGGTTTAGTCCATTTTCGGTAATATGATAATATTTCCGTAGTCTGCCTCCGTGTTCAACATTATATACTGTCAGCATTTTTGCTGTTTCCAATCGTTTTAAAATAGTATATAATGTCGATTCTGAAAGTTCAATATACGGTTTCATATCTTTAATAATCTTGTAGCCGTATGAATCTTCACTCTTAATTGATGCCAAAACGCAAACATCCAAAAGACCTCGTTTTAACTGAACATCCATAGAATACCTCCTTTTATGCAATACATCTTATCGTGTAATACTGCCTCTTGTGTAATACATCATATCACGAAGTATATATACTGTCAATATATTTTTTCAAAAAATCATAACTTAACACACATTTTATGCAAATAGCACTTATACTAATAAAACTTACACATCATAATTCATATAATATAACAGCGGCAGAAAATCAAATTTCCTGCCGCTGTAAAATTACTTATAAAGTTTTAAATAATCAAATCACTAATATTTTAGTCATCTGGCTTTTCTGTACCATAAACCCAATGCTCCACAAAAGCCATCATTCTGTTATATCTCACAATACTGTACACCGCACCAATCACTATACTAAATGGGTATACATTCTCAAATCCCCACAAAATCGAAGCGATTATGCTAACAATAATAAAAAGTAAAATAGTTACAATATTAACAAACAGGTTTTCTTTTTTCCATTTCTTTTTAAAATACTCAACTCGTTCTTGTACGGTAAATGAACTTTGAGAGATAACTGTTTTCAGGTTTTCCTCTGCTTTTTCTTTATAATCCTTTTCCTCAAGCCTTTCGCCACTTAAAAGCTCATTAATACTAACATTATATAGCTTACTTAATTGCATAAGCATTTCTGCGGGAGGTAAATAATTTCCGTTTTCCCATCTTGAAATAGTTTTATTGGTAACTCCAATCTTCTCTCCAAGCTGTTCTTGCGTAAGTCCTTGCTCGTGTCTGAGCTGTGCTAAAAACTCTCCTGTTTTTTTCAAATCCATTTATACTCCTCCTTTTCTGCAATTTTATTATAACATAAATTATAAAATTGTCTTTACCATAAATAGCGAGTAGATTATCTTGCTATTCTCATATAATTATATGCCTTTGTTTTTCCGATTTTCCGATAAATCTGATATTTAATTAAAGTGAAAACTAAAAGTTTTGATTAAAGTTTTTTAAAATACAACGCCCTTTAACTTCACAGAAAATACTAAAATGTCGTTAATAACGGCATTTTAAAAAATCGTAATGTTAAGGACTCTGTCCTTGACCTGCAAGCCTTTGTAAAGGCTTGACCGAAACTTTTAGTTCGGGAAAAGTTATGCGAAAATATCAAGCTATCTACTCGAATTGGATGTAACACTTTGTTGCCCTTTGAAAAGGCTGGACCGAAACTATAAAATTTTGATTGATTAAAGTTTCATCAATCATATACAACATAAGGCGGTCATACGACCGCCTTATGTTATGTTTATAATTTACCGTTTTGCTTTAAATAAGATTCAATCTGATTACGGTCAATTACCCCTAAATCATCGCAACCGGCAAGGTATTCATTATGATGCCTTACCTCGTGATGCATAATTCGCACTAACTGATTGTACAATGACTTATTATCAAGACCGCCATACACTCTTGCAATTGAGCCATAATAAAAAACTATGGCATTACCAAGAGAATTTCGTATGTATTCGCCCAAAATGAACAAATCATTATTCACAGCCATAGGATGCAACTTTAACTGCGGCAATAACGATATACCTGCATTTAAATCACGGTAAAGCTCATAGGGCATTGAATCGGCTATCTCATCAAGCATTTGTCCACATTCTTCAAAAGTAATCATATCAGCAATTAATAATCAAGATAATCCTTTAATTTTCTGCTTCTTGATGGATGTCTGAGCTTACGAAGTGCCTTAGCCTCAATCTGACGAATTCTTTCACGAGTAACATTGAACTCCTTACCTACTTCTTCAAGAGTTCTGCTTCTGCCGTCTTCAAGACCAAAACGAAGCTTTAACACCTTAGCCTCTCTTGGAGTAAGAGTAGAGAGAACATCAGAAAGCTGTTCTCTAAGCATTGTATGTGATGCCGCATCAGCAGGTGCAGGAGCATCGTTATCAGGAATAAAGTCACCAAGATGACTGTCTTCCTCTTCACCGATAGGTGTTTCAAGTGATACAGGTTCCTGAGCCACACGCATAATTTCTCTTACCTTGTCAACCGGCATATCAATTGCTTCTGCAATTTCGTCCGCTGATGGCTCGTGTCCGTTCTGATGAAGAAGCTGGCTCTGAACTTTTTTAACCTTGTTAATTGTTTCTACCATATGAACAGGGATTCTGATTGTTCTTGCCTGGTCAGCAATAGCACGAGTAATAGCCTGTCTAATCCACCAAGTAGCATATGTTGAAAATTTAAAGCCCTTAGTGTAGTCAAACTTTTCAACAGCCTTGATAAGTCCGAGATTACCTTCCTGAATAAGATCAAGGAACTGCATACCTCTGCCAAGATAACGCTTTGCAATACTAACAACCAAACGAAGGTTAGCCTCTGAAAGTCTTTGTTTTGCTTTAACATCACCCTGAGAAATTCTGATTGCAAGGTCGATTTCCTCATCAGTAGAAAGAAGCGGAACTCTACCTATCTCTTTAAGATAAACCTTAACAGGGTCGTCAATAGCAACACTACCTTCGACCATAACCATATCTCCGTCCTTGTCCTCGGAAAAGCTAAGGTCTATATCATCAATTTTAATATCGCCTAAATCCTCAACAATTTCAATGCCCTGTGTTTCGAGTGCATCGTATAATTTTTCAAGCTGTTCAGGCTCAAAATCAATTTCTCCGATTGCATCAAGAATATCCTGATTGGAGAGCTGTCCTTTTTGTTTACCAAGTTCAAGTAAGTCCTTTACAACCTGTTTTTTATCCTGTGGTACCGGCATACTTAAATTCCTTTCCTTATCCTGCAATTTCTACTGCTTATTTTTCCTTATTTTATCAAGGTAAGCCTGTAGCTCTGAATCAGACAACGATATTACATCATCTTTACTAAGCTTGGAGCTTTCCTCGTTGATAACATTTATATATTCCCTCATTGCTTCCGGTGTTGAAGCCGCACGAATTGATTGCGACATTAACTGATAAAGCTTTGAGACTTCGTCCGTTGTAAAATCAGCCGAAATATTTGTAAGCGGTTCAAGACCATTTTCAATACGATTAAGTACATATTCAAAATACCTGCGTATAAGCGTATTTTGAAATTGTTCAGGCTTGACAGAAGTAGATATTTCGCCAACTGCATCCGGATTATTTATAAGATAAACCACCAAAGCCTCCTCGGCACTTGAGCTGCGAGGCTTTTTATAATGCTCTGTATTTATTTTATCATTTCGTCCGCTTAAATCAGACTGAATTTGTTGAATTACCTTTTTGTCCGCTTCACGCAATGAACGGCGTGAAATTCGTGAAAGCTGTTGCTTAATGGCATTTTTATCAACACCAAGCTCCGAGCTGATTTTAGAAACATAAACATCTCTTTCAATCGGGCTGTTTATTGTAGCAATAACCTTTACAGCGGCTTCAAGATAAGCCACCTTGCCCTCAGATGTTTCGGTATTATTTTTTGCCTTTAGCTTTGCAAGTCTGTATTCAACATCATTACCGCTTTTATCAATAAGAGCCTTAAAAGCCGCCGCACCCTCAGAACCATTTGACCTTATAAATTCGTCAGGGTCCTTTCCGCTTGGCACAGTCAACACTCTTATAACAAGACCTGCATTCCTAAGAATTGAAATAGCCCTTGCCGTTGCCTTTTGCCCAGCTTCGTCGGCATCATAGCAGATAATAACCTCATCTGCATACCGCTTT
>JAXJSN010000118.1:0-5920 GCA_036310085.1 Ruminococcus sp. | reverse complement strand
GAGGAAAGCGTATTGTTACAATACATCCTTAAAGAAATTGCTTTTGAAAAGGATTTGAGCAACAAAAAAATTCTTGTTACCGCAGGGGCTACAAGAGAGCCAATTGACCCTGTAAGATTTATTACAAACCATTCAAGCGGAAAAATGGGCTGTGCAATTGCAAAAGCCGCTATGCTCAGAGGTGCGGAAGTTACTCTTGTTTATGGTCATATGGAGGTTACTCCGCCACCGTTTATTAAAGCTATTCCGGTGACTACTGCTGAAGATATGTATATTGCTGTAACCGAGCATAGTGCTGAACAAGATATAATTATTAAAGCAGCGGCAGTTGCGGATTACACACCAACCACAACAGCAACAGGCAAAATTAAAAAGTCAGATTCAGATATGAAAATTGACTTAAAACGCACAAAAGATATTCTTGCTTCTTTAGGACAAAACAAAAAGCCAAATCAAATTATTTGTGGCTTTTCAATGGAAACAGATAATGTACTTGAAAACTCACGCAAAAAGCTGTTTTCAAAAAATTGCGATATGATTTGTGCTAATTCACTTTCAACCGAGGGTTCAGGGTTTAAATCTGATACAAATATTATTACACTCATAACTAAAGAATCAACTGATTCACTTGAAAAAATGACAAAGGAACAGGCGGCACACATAATCCTTGATAAGCTTTCAGGGCTTAGTGATAGCAATTAATAATATTTAAATATCATATAAATAAAAACAGGGTGCAGTTTCACTAAGCTAAAATTGAAACTGCACCCTGATTATTTGGTGTTATTTATTATCTTTTTTAATTTTATTAGTAAATATAATTACAGCCAAAATATAAACCGCTACTGCAAATGCGGAGCAAATTAAAAGCGGAAGTACCATATCTTCAAAGTTACCTGCAAGTGCAAGTCTAGCTGACTTAACGCTGTGGTAGAATGGAAGTATCTCGCAAATGCTTTTCCAAGTACCGCCTAAAGTTTCAACATCCATCCAGATGCCGCCGAGCAAAGCCGCAAGAGTAATGAAAATTGAGGTAATACCCGGAGCCGCTTTGTCGTTGAATAGAGTACCGATAATAAGTCCAAGTCCAATAAAAAGCAGAATAGAGGGAATAAGTATTAAAATTGAAAACAGACTTTTAGGAATATCAAGTGTTGTGCCGAGGATTAAAGCGATAACCTCGCCACTAAGGTAACAAACTATAAGCTGAACAATTGCAATAATAATCAGCGGAATTGTGTAGCCTGCTATGTAGTCAATGCTTTTCATAGGGGAGGCATAAAGTCTTGTAAGGAACGCACTTGATCTGTCCTTAGAAACCTGAATACACGCAAACTGCATTATAAAAGTTAGTCCGAAAACTGCAATTCCCGGTGTAAGCTGGTCTATGTTAAATACCTGAGGAGATGCAGGTGTTTTTGGAATACTCTCGTTAATTACAGTCATAACAATAAGCATAATAATTGGAAATCCAAGGCTGAATATCCAACTCATAGGGTCACGAAGAAGCTCTTTAATATTTCTTATGGAAAAAGCTTTTGTTTTCATTATTTTGTACCTCCCTGTGCAATTTCTACAAATGCATCTTCAAGGGTGTTTTGACCTGTTGATTCTTTAAGCTCGTCAGCTGTGCCGAGAGCTTTTATTTTACCGCCTACCATTACGGCGATTCTGTCGGATAAAGCTTCAACTTCTTCAAGATAATGTGTTGTAAGTACAATTGTAATTTTGCCTTTAAGGGATTTAATAACTCCCCAAAGCTCTCTTCTGGCAAGTACATCAAGTCCCAATGTCGGCTCGTCAAGAAAAATAACCTTAGGGTCGGTAATCATAGCCATAGCAATACTAAGTCTTCTTTGCCAACCGCCCGAAAGCGTTTTAGCCCTTTTGTTCATAACCTCGGTAAGCTCAAACGAATTAATAATATCCTGTGATTTTTTGATTGAGTCAGCCTTTGATATACCATAAATCTGAGCAATAAGCTCTAAGTTTTCTTTAACTGTAAGATTAGGAGCAACAGCGGTTTCTTGAGGTGAAATATTAATAAGTTTTTTAACCTCGTTAAGCTCAGTTTTTATGCTGTGGTCAAAAACAAAAGCTTCGCCGTCAGTCGGAACTGCAAGACCTGAAAGCATTTTTATTGTAGTTGTTTTACCTGCACCGTTTACGCCAAGTAAACCGAAAAGCTCACCGTTAGCTATTTCAAGATTTATTTTATCCACAGCGGTTGTATTGCCATATTTTTTTGTAAGGTTTACGATTTTAATTGCTGTCATCATCTTCAACTCCCACATTTCTTATAGCTTCTGCAAAGCCAACACTTGTTTTAGTATCTTGTTCCGGATAAATATCTTTTGCTTTTCCTGCAAAAATCGCATCGGCTATTTTTGCCAATACACTATATTTTTCAATAGCAATACCTTTATTAGCATCGGCAAGTATCATTAAAGTATCGCCCGGCTCAATCTCAAACATATCTCTTATTTCTTTTGGAATAACAATTTGTCCCTTTGGGCCTACTTTTACAGACCCCATAAAATTACCTTTTTTGTTTTTAGCTTTCATTATACAAATCTCCTTAGTGTATAAAAGTATAACTTGTATAACTAATTATATCTTTATTACTTGTGGTTGTCAAGGGTTATTTTAAAGTTTTATAGTTTTATTGATAATTAATTGCTTATTATCATATAGTATTATCCATAAAATATTAAAAATGAAACTTGTTATTCAAAAACTGCATAATTGATTTCAGGATTGAAGATTTAAAAGTAATTGAAAGCAATTTAGCATAATTAAATCTATTGCTTAATTTATTCAAAAAGTATATTATATAATTGAAGTATTGGAAAGAAGGTTTACTATGCAGTTATATAAAAACTTTTGTAAAGAAACTTTTGATGAAAACGGAAAGCTTATTGACTTTCAGCTTGATTTCCCTGAAACTTATAACTTCGGATATGATGTAGTAGATAAAATGGCTGAGCTTGCGCCTGACGATAAAGCTATTGTATGGACAAATCCTGATAAAGAAGAAAAAACTTTTACATTTGCAGATATTTCAAGATTAAGTAATAAGTGTGCAAATGTTTTTAAAAAATACGGAATAAAAAAAGGTGACAAGGTTCTTGTTATTCTAAAGCGTAATTATGAGTATTGGTATGTTACACCGGCACTTCATAAGCTTGGTGCAGTTATTATTCCGGCTACAAATCTTCTTACTTGTGACGATATTTCGTATCGTGTAAACTCCGCAGGAATCAAGGCGGCAGTATGTACTCCTGACGACACAACAGCTGAGGATATGCTAGCTGTAGCTAAACTTGACAATACACTTGAAACTGTTTTTGTTCCTCGTGCCGACATCGACGGTGCAGTAAATCTTACAACAGAGATTGAAAACGCAGATACTGCTCTTGAGCATGTTGAAACTAAAGCAGATGAGCCAATGCTCATATATTTTACATCAGGCACAACAGGCTATCCAAAGGCGGTTCAGCATAACCACAGCTATACACTTTCACATATTATTACAGCTAAGCACTGGCAATGTGTAAAAGAAAAAGGCTTACACCTTACTGTTGCCGAAACCGGTTGGGCAAAGGCTTCTTGGGGTAAAATTTATGGTCAGTGGCTTTGCGGTTGCTGTGTTATGGTTTATGACTTTGATAAATTCTCTCCGGGTAAATTGCTCAGAATTATGGAGAAATACAATGTAACTACTTTCTGTGCTCCTCCAACAGTTTACAGATATTTTATTAAAAGAGGTATGGATAAATACGATCTTCATAGCCTTGAGCATATCTCAACAGCAGGTGAAGCTCTTAACCCTGAGGTTTTTGAAAAGGTATACGAGCAGACAGGCTTGAGAATCCACGAGGGCTACGGTCAGAGTGAATCTGTGCTTATTCTTGCTACTTTAGGTGGAAGTGCATCAACTCCCGGCTCACTTGGTAAACCAAGCCCAATGTACGATGTTCGCATAGTTGACCCTGAGGGTAACGAGCTTAAAACAGGCGAGGTTGGTGAAATTGTAATTTTCCCTCCAAAGGACAGAAAGCAGTACGGTATTTTTACAACATATTTTGGCAACGAGGAGCTTTATAATAATGTATGGCGTGGAGGTTATTACCATACAGGCGATACAGCTTACAGAGATGACGAAGGTTATTTTTGGTATGTAGGCAGAGCTGATGACCTTATAAAGACAAGAGGCTTTAGAGTAGGTCCTTTTGAGGTTGAAAATGTTGTAATGCAACATCCTGATGTGCTTGAATGTGCAGTTATAGGTGTGCCGGACAGCGACAGAGGACAGGCAATTAAAGCTATAGTAAAGCTTACCGATAATTGTGTTCGTGACAAGCATACAGAAACAAATATCAAGAATTTCTGCAATAAGCGTATGGCTTCATACAAATGGATTCAGATTCTTGAAATAGTAGACGAATTGCCAAAGACAATCAGCGGAAAAATAAAGCGTACTGATTTAAGAAAAGACGATAAATCTTAATAATACATTATAAAAAGCGAGTACCTCGTTATAGTTTAATAACTTCTATTCACGAGCGTAGTTGAGTAAATTTCTATAAATTTAAAAAACGCACTGTATGATTTTATTAGTTGACAGTGCGTTTTGATTATTTTTATAGATAAGAAATATTAAAAAGAACAAACAGAAAATACGCACTATATTATTATTTTAGTGAAATATATGTATAGTAAAATCAGATTTTATGAGCAATTTGTATATAAATATAGATTTATTTTTTTGTTTACAAAAAGCTTTTGTATATGATATAATATTTCGAAGGATAATAGCATGTATGTTTATAATACATTCAAGAAATTTAATTTTTTACATTGAAAAAAATTGCTCGGTTTCGCTCGGGTGTAGAAGTATTAAAATTATAAGATACTGTCTACATAAGATGCGTGCGAGTCACTCATTAATTTGTTTCTTAAGGAAGATATTGTATGACCTTTGCAGATGAATTACGACAACTTACCGGTCAAAGAGAATTTAATAACGAAATGTTTTTTGAAAAAACTCTTGATAAGATTTTTGAACTTGTCCCTAGTGCATTAATGAATAAAATTCGATTGGATTGTAAGGAACAGGCTATAAACAATAATTCTTATTTAGAGGCTTGTTATTATACTCATGTTTGTGATTGTCTTGATGTGGCTTTAAATTGTGTGAATCCAAATGAGGAGGATTTTAAATATATTCAGTCAAATTGCAGAACACCTGAGTTTTGGTGCTGTGTAAAAGATAATATAAATGATTTTTCTGAATTTTATGATATGTGTTCTGATGAGAAAAAGTCTTATATAGCACGAAGTTGCATACGAACACTAAAAAAGACAATTGAACCATTGGGGTTTAAAGCAATGGTTATAGAACATCGTAATTATCCGGTTTATAGTTATGAGAAAAATCCGCTGTTTTTTAAAAGTCGTATAATAGGTGATAAATCTCTTTTATATGTGTATTTAGCTTGGTAAGATATACTATGTATTAATGTAATTATCAAATTTTCTTGTACGCTGTGGTGTTAATATACAAATATTCAGTTCTTGATTTTGTTGATAGGTTTGAACCTGACCTTTATTTACCACCTGAGCTTGTTATTTGTGGAGAAAAAGACACAGTTGCAGAAAAATGGGCAAAAAACAGTATGCAAAATTTGAAGAGATAGAATAATTTGCAAACCGCCAAAAGTTAGTTTTTCGCTAACTTTTGGCGGTTATTGTTTTGCGTAAAAACAAAAAAAGTAAATATTTTGCGATATTAATGCAATTTGCATAAAAATAATTACGAACTGCAAAAAAATGTTGAAAGATGAGATAATAGGTGCTATAATGTAGTTGTAGGGTAACATATTGTTATTATTATTCAAGAGTATTACATCTGCTGTAT
>JAXJSN010000117.1:0-10589 GCA_036310085.1 Ruminococcus sp. | reverse complement strand
AATATCAGCGATAATAAAATTCTGCCGAATACAAAAGCTTTAGTGTAGTAGACTTTAAAATTAACCATCAAAGCACACCTTACAATTTAAATTTAGGCTTTTTCCAATATTTCGATTAACTCCTCACGAGGGCGAGTATTTTTTCTTCTTTCATATAGGAAAAATTCTATGTATTGTAAAAACAAATTGTAGTTTTTTACTCTTGATGAAAATTTAAGATGACCTCTTGTGAACTTGCAATGATAATAAACTAAGTCTTTTTTAAACCTGTAAACTGAGGTTATTACACGACGATATTTTTGTTGTTTGGTAACTTTGATAAATTCAGTATTGCAAAAATCAGTCGAGCCGAAAAGCGTTTTAATTGTAATGTATTCTCCGTTGATGGTGACGGTGTATGTTAAAATATAAATAAGCTGTATAAGAAATACTATAACATAAACAGACATAAAAAGAACATAAAACGAGAATACCTTTACCGCATCCTTATAGTCAAAGATTTCGGTAAAAACAAAATATTGAGAAGCTGTAAATCCCGAAATCAAAAGTATTATTGCAATCAATTTCAAAATATACGAAAACCTGTATCGCATTTTAAAATGTACCATAACAAACCCTCATAATAAGTATTTTTAAATTATTGTAATTTATACACCTGTATTTCTAAAAGAGTTATCAGAAAATACTTCGCTAGAAGAATATGTATTATTAAGCTTTTCCTGATGCTCTTTTCTTCTTTCGTACAACGCTATATCAATGTACTGAATAAATAAACCGTAGTTTGACATTCGAGAATTAAACTTAATACTTCCAAAAATTGTGTGACAGGTGTAGTAAACCAAATCAGTCTTATAACGAACTCTGGAATTTCTTAGTCTTCTGTAAGTTTCTTTTTCGGTAAGCCCGGTAATATCGTTTACACTGTAATCAGTTGAACGAAATAAAGTTTTACAAGTAATGTAACCGCCGTCAACACTTATTGAATATGTTGCAATATAAATTAGATAAATTGCAAGAGCAATAATTGTAATACAGGAAAAAATAGACGACATATTAATATAATAAGATGAGTCCTGCATATAGCCAATACGAGAAATTAACGCTAAATTCTGTACCATTGTTGTTGCGATAAGTGTTACAATTGCAATAATTACCAAAATAATATGAAACGCAGAATAACGAACTTTAAAATTATCCATAATACCCCTCAAATCAATATAATATCATAATCATAATAAGTATATAATAAAATCCGAAAATAATCAAGCAAAAGCGAGAGTCTCGCACCCAATTCGTGCAGATAGCGTCATACGATAATATAGCTTCTATGCACGAGTGTAACCGAGTATAATCAATTACATATAAAAAAGACTGTAACAATTTGCTACAGTCTGTAATTTATATAATGTGTACTGAAGATATTATATAATATTTGATTATAAATTAAAAATAAACGGCTTAGCCACCGATAAATTCAAGTAATTCATCTTCGGTGATTCTTTTGTAATCAATCTTATCAATAGTAAGAATATCGTTGCTAAGTGAATATTCAATCTCTTCGTTAGTAACCTCGCTCATAGTATATTCAGCACTAAGCTTGCCCTTGTTGGCGGTATAGCTTGCGTAGTTGAACATAGTACCATACTGATTATGGTACATAAGTCCGTCACTGCCAAAGTAATAATATTCACCAAGGTCAGATTGCCAAATGCCAACAAGCTTTTCGTCAATAACAGTATCCTGATTATGCTCAGGAATCATATTAATATCTTCAACCTTTTCGATAACTGTCTGTGTAAGTGTCTCAATATTAGTAAGTGTGATTTTGTTTTTATCATCACTTACAGTGTAAAAATATTCGCCGTTAATACCAAACATCATCTGACAGGTAAAAACATATCTATCGCTGTCTTTGTCCTTTTTAATTGTATAATTACCACAGTAGCCGGTGTTGTCAATTATAAGATTTGATTTGCCGTTGCCTGTAAATATATATCTAAAGCTGTTAAATTGCTTGCCGTCGCCACTTACAATTTTCCAAATACCGGCAAATACTTCGTTGCTTGTTTTATCGTAAGAATGTATATTTTTAATATCAAATTGTTTTTTACCTTGAAACAAAGTTGTAGGTTCAGTGGAGGGAACAGTAGTGTTATTAACAACGGAAGAAGCGTCATTTCCGCAAGCAGAAAAAGAAGCCGCAAAAACCAAAGCAAGAATACAGGAAGTTAATTTACAAATAATATTTTTCATAACAATTCTCCGTAAATAAAATGATATATTAATTTTATTATTTAATATTGTTAATGTCAATATGTAAAAAGAAAACAGTGTATTTTTTACTCGAAAAAGCAAATTTTATATTGCCAAGAAGAATAAATTTTGATATAATTAAAGTTAATAAAAATGCAAATCTAATATTTGTGAAATGGAGGATAGTTATGCTGAATATAAATTATGATCAAAAATTCGGCAAGGAAGGGCTGACCTTTGATGATGTTCTTCTAATACCCGGCGAGTCTGATGTGGTACCAAGTGAGGTAGATGTTTCTACACATCTAACCAAAACAATCAAGCTTAATACCCCTATTATGACTGCTGCAATGGATACTGTTACTGAAACAGATATGGCTATTGCTATTGCCCGTGAAGGCGGTGTTGGTATTATTCACAAGAATATGTCAATAGAACGCCAGGCAGATCAGGTTGACAGAGTTAAGAGAAGTGAAAACGGTGTTATTGTAAATCCGTTCCATTTAGCTCCTGAAAATACTGTAAGAGATGCTGATGAGCTTATGGGTAAGTATAAGATTTCAGGTGTTCCAATCTGTACAGACGATAAGCTTGTGGGTATTATCACTAACCGTGACCTCCGTTTTATGACAGGAGAAGATTTTAATCAGCCAATCCATAAGGTTATGACTCACGAGAGCCTTGTTACTGCTCCTGTTGGTACAACTTTAAAAGAGGCTCAGGAGATTCTTCGCAGACATAAAATCGAAAAGCTCCCTATAGTAGACAAAAATGGTGTATTAAAGGGACTTATCACAATAAAAGATATTGAAAAATCCGTACAGTATCCTAATTCAGCTCGTGACGATAAGGGTAGACTTATTTGTGGTGCTGCAATTGGTGCTACTGCTGATGTTCTTGACAGAGTTGCAGCTCTTATTGAAGCATCAGTCGATGTTCTTGCTCTTGACTCAGCTCACGGCCATAACTCAAATGTTGTACAGGCTGTAGCAAAGGTTAAAAAAGCATATCCAAATATTCCACTTATCGCAGGCAACATTGCAACTGCAGAAGCTGCTAAAGCTCTTATTGATGCCGGTGCAGATGCTATTAAGGTTGGTATCGGTCCGGGTTCAATCTGTACTACAAGAATCGTTGCAGGTATCGGTGTACCACAGATTACTGCTATTTATGATGCCGCTTGTGAGGCTTCAAAGTACGGTATTCCTGTAATTGCTGACGGCGGTATTAAGTACAGTGGTGACATCGTTAAGGCACTTGCTGCAGGCGGTAGCGTTGTAATGGTTGGCTCACTTGTTGCAGGCTGTGAGGAAAGCCCTGGCGAAAACGAAATTTATCAGGGTAGACAGTTTAAGGTTTACCGTGGTATGGGTAGCCTTGGTGCAATGGGTAAAGGCAGCTCAGACAGATACTTCCAGGCTAGCAACAATAAGTATGTTCCTGAAGGCGTTGAAGGTAGAGTACCATATAAGGGAAATCTTTCAGATACTATCTATCAGCTTATGGGCGGCTTGCGTTCAGGTATGGGTTATACAGGTTGTGCAAGTATTGCAGAGTTACACCAGAAGGCTCAGTTTGTAAGAATTTCAGGTGCAGGTCTTCGTGAGAGCCATCCACACGATATTCAGATTACTAAGGAAGCTCCAAACTACTCCTACAGCGGATAATTCAAATCATTTCACAAATATTTATTAATACAATAATAAAAGGGATGTTTTTATATGTACAGACTTGGTATTGATCTTGGCGGTACAAACATTGTTGCAGGTGTTGTTGACGAAGAATATAAAATAGTTGCAAAAGCTTCCTGCAAAACAGCAGTTCCTCGCCCTGAGAGCGAAATCTGCGACAGTATGGCTGAGGTTGCGTTAAAAGCAATTGAAAAAGCAAAAATAACAATTGATGAAATTGAGTCAATCGGTATTGGTGTTCCGGGTGCGGTTAATCCTAAAACAGGTGTAATCGAGTATTCTGCAAATCTTTTCTTCCATAATTGGGAAGTAGTAAAGATGATGGAAGAAAGACTCAATAAAAAGGTTCATATCGAAAATGACGCCAATGCGGCGGCTCTTGGAGAGTACCTTGCAGGCAGTGCAAAGGGTGCTAAGAACGCAGTTGCAATTACACTTGGTACAGGTGTAGGCGGCGGAATTATCATAAATGGTAAGATTTACAGCGGTTCAAACTACGCAGGTGCAGAGCTTGGTCATATGGTAATTGTTAAGGATGGCAAAGAGTGTGCTTGTGGCAGAAAGGGCTGTTGGGAAACATACGCTTCTGCAACAGGTCTTATTAATCTTACAAAGCAGAAAATTCTTAGCGAGAAGCTTGAATTTAGCTATATGTTAAAGCTTTGTGACGGCGATATTAATAAGGTAAGCGGCAGAACTGCATTTGATGCTATGCGTGATGGCGACCCAACTGCAAAGGCTGTTGTTGAGGAGTATGTAAGCTACTTAGCTTGCGGTTTGGTAAATATTATCAATATATTCCAGCCTGATGTACTCTGTATTGGCGGCGGTATTTCTAACGAGGGCGAGTATCTTCTTGCTCCGCTTCGTGCAGTTGTTGAGCGTGAGCGTTATACAAAGCATAACGACAAGCAGACAGTTGTTTGCAAGGCTTCACTTGGAAATGATGCAGGTATTATTGGTGCAGCATTTCTTGATTAATTAATTTTATTATAAACATTCCGCACATAGTTTCGTTCAATGTGCGGAATGTATCACAATATAGTCGGTATTTAAAATATTTTTTATGTTAGATTTAGTTTGTTAAAAAAACTTTAAAAAAATAAAAAAACTTTTTAAAAAAGTATTGACAAATCAAGTAAAATGCTTTATAATAACTCTTGTTGATTGCGGGAAACGCAGTAAACAAAGTTAATATGGCGGAATAGCTCAGTTGGCTAGAGCATTCGGTTCATACCCGAAGTGTCGTAGGTTCAAGTCCTATTTCCGCTACCATATCTGGCCCGGTGGTCAAGCGGTTAAGACACCGCCCTTTCACGGCGGTAACACGAGTTCGATTCTCGTCCGGGTCACCAAACTAAATGCCGGTGTGGTGGAATAGGCAGACACAAGGGACTTAAAATCCCTCGGACTAATACTCCGTACCGGTTCAAGTCCGGTCACCGGCACCAGAAAAAAGACAGCGTAGGCTGTCTTTTTTCTTTTGTCATAAAGCAATAGAATTTTTTCTATTAAATAAACTTTTGATGGGCTTAAAAAATACGCTTTGCGTATTAAAGTATGGCTATGACTTATGATGTTGTTTTCCAATTATTAATGGCAAACTCGCATCATTGCGACCATAGGGAGCAATACATTGGTTTTTACTTAGAAAAAGCATTTTCAGGTAAATTTGAATATCAGAAACAATTTGAAAGTAGTAATTTAACAAATAAAACAATAATTGCTTAACTTTAATATAGCTCATATTAATGATATTTATATTAGTTATAAAAAATTAGAAATTAAAAAATAAATTAAAAAATTTAAAATTAAATCAAGTTTTTGTCTCTAAGTTGTCATAGTAAATCTTATATAATATAGACATTGAAAACAAACAAAAGAAATTTTTGAAGGAGACAAAAATTATGAACACATTAACAACTACTAAAGAAAATGCTAAAGGTTATTTTATACAAAACCCAATGATGAAAAAGTTTTCAAAAATAAATGAACAAAGTGACGAACATGTTACATATAGAGGTGTAGCTAAAAAATGCGGGTTCTTTGTACTTATGATTATAGCTGGTATACTTCTTACCTTCTTAACAAACTTTTTTTCTACACTATCACCTAACGGTAATGTAGAGTACCCTCTTCCTGTTGTTGCTTTGGCAGGTATCAGTTTGCTAGGAATCCTAATAACTCCGTTTATTACTATTTTTGCAAAAAAAGCTACTCCTGTGGCTGGTTCAATATTCTGTGTGAGTACTGGTGTTATATATACATCAGCGGCATTATTTGTTGATAGCTACAAAAACGAAATCCTTTTAGCTATGTTTTTAACAGTTGCATTGTTTACTGCTCTTGCAATATTATTCTATTTCAATTTAATTACAATTAACCAAAAATTAAAATCAACTGTATATATGGTATTTACCTCTCTGTTGGTTGCAGGTGTTTTCTTGGGTATTTCTTTATTTATACCTGCACTTAATGGTGCAGTAACTGCAATTATCACAAATCCTGTATTGTGCATTGCAATTAGCTTAATTAGTGTTGTTGTTGCTTCTATATTTGTTCTTATAGATTTACAGAATATAAAAGATGCCGTAAACAATAATGTTCCTAAAAATTATGAATGGGACGGTGCATTTGGTTTAATATTCTCTGTAATTTGGCTATTTGCTGAAATTCTACAGCTTGTCACTAATGTAAAAAACTCTATATAATGTATACGAAATATAAAAATTACACCCTCCCAAAACCGCTTTAAGGATTTTGGGAGGGTGATTATTTAGTAATAAAATTTTTATAAAATAAACATACCTTTGTTGTTTATAGAACTTAAGACTTGTAAGAGTTAAAAAATATTATTATTTGTATTGATATTGTATTTATAATTGCATATAATATATATATAAACTATTAAAGGAGCATAACTATGTCAAAAACAGCGAATCTTTATATAAGAATTGAACCTGAGTTGAAAGAACAGGCAGAAAGCATATTATCTGCACTTGGTATTCCTGCATCTAATG
Organism: Ruminococcus sp.; assembly: GCA_036310085.1. GTDB lineage: Bacteria > Bacillota > Clostridia > Oscillospirales > Acutalibacteraceae > Ruminococcoides. The sequence goes on along the minus strand of JAXJSN010000117.1, from coordinate 3,625 downwards.
CTATAAATATGTTTTACAAGCAAATTGTACTTCAAAGAGGATTGCCTTTTGATGTAAAGTTACCTACAGAAGCAGTTTTAAATATTAATAATATGACTGAGCAGGAAATTGACAACGAAATGTTGAAAGGAATCGACGATATAAAAAAGGGAAATGTAAAATCAGCGAAACAAGCATTTTCTGACATCAGAAAGGACTACAATCTGTGAGTTATACAGTAAATATATCCTTGCAGGCAGATAAGGATATTCGTGCAATTTACGAATATATAGCATTAACATTAATGTCACCTGAAAATGCAAATGCACAATTATGAAGATTTGAAGAAAAAATTAATAAGCTTGACAATATGCCTAAACGATTTCCTATTTATAAAAATGATATTCATTATATGCCTGTTGACAATTATCTTGTGTTTTACTTGGTAGATGATAACTTAAAAACAGTTTCAATTCTAAGAGTTATGTATGGTAAGCGTGATGTTGAAAATAAATTATGATAATAGAAATATTTATCGCCTTATTCTTGCTAAAATTTCACTTTTATTATATATTTAATTAAGCAGTATTGGAATTTATGTGCGAGCCCCTTTTGTCTTTGACATCTGAGGGCACATCGCCGTGTCCAATACTGCTTATTAAAAACATAACCTCCCAAAACCTGTAACGCTCGGTTTTGGGAGGTTTTTTAAATTAAGATAGTTCAAAGAATTGCGTGCGAGGCACTCGTAATAATCGTATAGAAAGTTACACGACTACGCTCGGGCATAGAAGTTATATTTTCGTATGACGCCATCTGCACGAATTGCGTGCGAGGCACTCGTAATAATCGTATAGAAAATTACACGACTACGCTCGGGCATAGAAGTTATATTATTGTATGACGCCATCTGCACGAATTGCGTGCGAGGCACTCGCTTATTCAGCTTTATCTTCCTGTAAGGTGATTTTTACAGTGTCTTCTTTACCGGTTGAATATCTGTAATATTCAAGCTCTATTTTGTCGCCGGCTTTGTGTTTTTCAAGAATTTCATAAACATCTGCGAAGGTTGCAACTTCTTTTCCGTCTACCTTTGTAATTATGTCGTTGCTTCTTAAATCAGTATCGTCGCAAGGACCGCCCTCTACAATGCTGTCTATATAAATGCCCTCAGGTACATTATATGCCTGTGCAGCTGCGGTAGAAACTGCGTAGCCTGAAATACCAATCTTTACTCTGTTTGTAACATATCCGGTCTTTACAAGCTCGTCAATAATCTTTTTAACAGTTTTAGACGGAATTGCAAAACCCATTCCCTCATACTGCTCACTTACGATTTTTGAAGTTGCAACACCGATAATCTGTCCGTGCATATTAACAACAGGACCGCCTGAGTTGCCGGGATTAATTGCGGCATCAATCTGAATGTACTTAACAAGTGTTGTTGTTGAAAGGTCACGATTAACAGCGGATACTATACCCTTTGTAAGTGAATTGTTATAGGTGAGTCCGCCCGGATTGCCAATTACAATTATATCTTCGCCAATCTCTGTTTTGTCTGAATCGCCAAAGGTTGCCGGTTTAAGATTTTTGGCTTTATCCATCTTAAGAACAGCTAAATCTGTTCTTGTGTCGTAACCAACTACGCCTGCTTTGTATGCAGTGCCGTCAGCAGTTATAACCTGAATAATATAAGCTGTCTTGCTGTTGCCAATTACATGAGCGTTTGTAATAACATAACCATCAGCAGAAATTATAATTCCGCTTCCTTGTGAATCACATTCGTCATAAGAAGTAATTTCGCCTGTGTAGCACAAAATACCTACAACTGACTCGGACGCTTGATTATATGAATACTGAGATGTGTATTTTTTAGCATCACTATAATCCTTTGGTTTATCTTTAAGTTCTAAACCAGCGTAATTTTTAATGATTTTGTCGCTATAATCTGAATCTTCGTAATTTCCTTGTTCTTCTTCTGTTTCCTCAGATGGCAGAGTATAGCTTGGGATTGTAAAATCAAAGCCAGGTTTGTATTGCTCGTAAGTTGGTTGCTTTTTTGATTGAGATGCGGCGTAAATAAAAATACCTAAAAAACTTGATGCCAATAAAACACTCAAAACAACTATAACGGTAATAAGACCGCCATTCATTTTATTTTTAGGCTGTGTCTGATAATACGGCTCGTATGGAGCATACGGAATACCACCATTTGGAGGTGATACAGGATTCTGATACTGCTGATAAGGCGGAGCCGCATAATATTGCTGATTCTGCGGCGGCTGGTTGTACTGTGGTGGTGCATACGGCGGAGGGTTAAATCCCTGTTGATTCATATTTGGTCTTTGCGATTGTGACGCATTATAATATGAAGCTTGTGAATAGTCCGTATGATGTGCAGTATTTGGCTGTTGCTGATACTGTCTGTATGCAGGCTCAGATTGTTTTTGTGTTTGCTGATTGTAGTCAGCATTTGAATACTGTTTTGTATTAGGCTCTGAGCTGGTATGAATATTATTATCAGTGAACGGAAGCTGTGGCTCAAAGCTGTTGTTAAAATCGTTGTTATCCATAAAAACCTCCATTTAGAAGTATGTATACAAATATTATACATCTTAATACGAATAAAAGCAACTGAGTAATGCAATAAGATTGTGAAATGAAATTGAAAATTGAGTGATTTTTTAACAATATACTTATTTATTTGAGTATAAACCAAGCAAATTTATAGAGAGTAAAAAAATATAAGAAAGTTTTTGGAAAAGGCTTTATATTTATAGTTTTTTATTGTATAATATAATTAACTCGGCAGAATAAGTGTTTTTCTCCGAAATTCTATTTAAAAAGGAAGATTAAAATGCCATTAGTAAACGCTAAAGAAATGCTTACAAAAGCAAAGGCAGGCCACTATGCAGTTGGTCAGTTCAACATCAACAACCTTGAGTGGACAAAATCAATTCTTTTAACAGCTCAGGAACTCAACTCACCTGTAATTCTTGGTGTATCTGAGGGTGCAGGTAAATATATGTGTGGCTACAAGACTGTAGTTGGTATGGTAAATGGTATGCTCGAAGAGCTTAACATTACTGTTCCTGTTGCTCTTCACCTTGACCACGGTTCATACGAAGGTGCTAAGGCTTGTATCGAAGCAGGCTTCAGCTCAGTTATGTTCGACGGTTCACACTATCCAATCGAAGAGAACATCGCTAAGACAAAGGAACTCGTTGCTACTTGCGAAGAGCTTGGTCTTTCACTTGAAGCAGAAGTTGGTTCAATCGGCGGTGAAGAAGACGGTGTTGTAGGTGCAGGCGAATGTGCAGATCCAGAAGAGTGCAAGATGATTGCTGATCTCGGCGTAACAATGCTCGCTGCAGGTATCGGTAACATTCACGGTAAGTATCCTGAAAACTGGGCAGGTCTTAGCTTTGATACTCTTGATGAAATTCAGAAGCTTACAGGCACAATGCCTTTAGTTCTTCACGGCGGTACAGGTATCCCTGCTGATATGATTCAGAAGGCTATTTCTTTAGGTGTTTCCAAGATTAATGTTAATACCGAATGTCAGTTAGCATTTGCTGATGCTACACGTAAGTATATTGAGGCTGGCAAGGACCTTCAGGGTAAGGGCTTTGACCCCAGAAAGCTT
>JAXJSN010000116.1:0-6269 GCA_036310085.1 Ruminococcus sp. | reverse complement strand
GCTGTTAGAAACAGAGAATATAACAAATTCCCTATTCGCCCTTTAAATTGGAACTCTCCTGCTGATTATATTAAAGCTTTTTTGTCTACTGGTGAAGTTTTCTAATTTTGTAACACATCATTGACAAACCTACAATATATTTTTTCACTACAAATAAAACATCTATAGTGTATATAATACAAATAAAGTAAACTTAAAATTATTATTCGTAATACGAATTAATATTAATAAAACCACGATATAAAAATATATTATCATAAAATATTACCACAAAAAAAGCCTTTCTGACAGTTAAATCAGAAAGGCTTAAAATATTAATAGATTAAATTAGCAAACGCCCTGCTCAATCATTGTATCTGCAACTTTTTCAAAGCCTGCAATGTTAGCACCTACAACATAGTTGCCTTCAAAGCCGTACTTCTTAGCAGCAGTAGAAACATTCTTGTAAATATTTTCCATAATTGACTTAAGCTTAGCATCAACTTCTTCAAATGTCCAAGAAAGACGCTGTGAGTTCTGTGACATTTCAAGAGCAGAAGTAGCAACGCCACCGGCATTTGAAGCCTTACCAGGAGCAAAGAGTAAACCTGCCTCCTGAATAGCCTTTGTAGCCTCAAGAGTTGTAGGCATATTTGCACCCTCAGCTACTGCATAGCAGCCATTAGCAATAAGTCTCTTAGCATCTTCTTCGTGAAGCTCGTTCTGTGTAGCACATGGAAGAGCAATGTCACACTTAACAGACCAATCAAATCTGCCTTCGTGATACTCAGAATTTGGACGATAGTTCTTGTACTCAGAAAGTCTCTGTCTCTTAACTTCCTTAATTTCCTTAACTGCATCAAGGTCAATACCCTCTGCATCATAAATCCAACCTGTTGAATCAGAAAGAGTAACTACCTTTGCACCGAGCTGTGTAGCCTTTTCTGTAGCATAAATAGCAACATTACCTGCACCGGATACACAAGCAACTGCACCCTCAAGGCTCTTGCCGTTATCCTTAAGCATAGCATCAGTAAAGTAAAGAAGACCGTAACCTGTAGCCTCTTTTCTTGCAAGAGAGCCACCCCAGTTAAGACCCTTACCTGTAAGAACGCCCTCGTATACATTTCTGATTCTCTTATACTGACCAAACATATAACCGATTTCACGAGCACCAGTACCGATATCACCGGCAGGAACATCAGTGTCAGCACCAATATGCTTGCAAAGCTCTGTCATAAAGCTCTGGCAGAAAGCCATAACTTCGTTGTCGCTCTTACCCTTAGGGTCAAAGTCAGAGCCACCCTTACCGCCGCCGATTGGAAGACCTGTAAGTGAGTTCTTAAAAATCTGCTCAAAACCGAGGAACTTAATTACGCCAAGATTTACAGAAGGATGTAATCTGATACCACCCTTATAAGGACCGATAGCACTGTTGAACTGTACACGGAAACCACGGTTTACCTGAACCTTGCCATTGTCATCAACCCAAGGAACTCTGAACATAATAACTCTTTCAGGCTCAGTAATTCTTTCAAGAATACCTGCTGCCTCATACTTTGGATTCTGTTCAAACACAGGCTCTAATGATGTTAATACTTCTGTTGCAGCCTGAATAAATTCAGGTTCATTAGAGTTTTTTGCTTTAAGCTTTTCAAGCTGTTCACTTACATATGACATTGTAAGTTCCTCCTTTAAATTGTATATTACATTAATAACATTGTATATCAAACAATATCTGATATAAATTTGATAACTACGGAGTTACCATTAATATAATACTACTATTTTTAAGTTTTTGCAATAGTAAATATAATATTCTTGCAATTTTTTTAAAAAACAATCTTAAAACAATACTTTTAATAAGTGATTTTGCAATTTATTTTTTTAAAAAAGCAATTTCAATGTTAAAATCCTATAAATTTACCTTCTATACTCTTTTAAATTTAATTTTACAGTGTTGAGTTTATTAAAAGAAAAGATTTTGTATAATTCAAAAATGATGTTATTAACATTTTTAAACATTATTTTAGTTGCAAATGGACATAATTTATATTATAATACAAATAGTAATATTTTAAAATGCAAGGAGTTTTCTATGGATTACTATAAAAGATTAAAAGAATTACGAATAAAAAACGGATACACGCAACAACAAATCGCTTTTATCCTAAACACTCGACAAGAACAATACAGTAAATACGAGTCTGGCAAACGAGAGCTTCCTATCAAACATTTAATAACTCTTTCTCTGCTATACAAGGTTTCAAGTGACTATATTTTGGGATTAAGTAAAACAATATAATAATCTATTTTATTTGTAACCCCTAATTACACTTTTGAATAATATATATCGAAGATATTTTTAAGGTGTAAAATATATGACTAAAAAACTTACTTTGAATGATTTACAAATCGGACACAAGACTACAATATCACATCTCGATGTACAAGGCGAAATGCGTCGTCGTTTATTAGACATAGGGTTAATTGAAAATACCGAAATTGAGTGCATCGGCAAAAGTCCTATGGGCGACCCAAGAGCCTACTTAATTAGAGGTGCAGTTATTGCTATCAGATCAAAAGATTCTGAGAATATTTATATAAATTAATATTTATTTTACCAAGACTGGAGAGATATAATGGGGCTTACAAACAGTTCAATCGGTATAAAAGCTGTTGACACAGGACTTATTATTAAAAAACAATCTCCAAACGATAAAGTTATCGCACTTGCAGGCAATCCAAATGTAGGAAAAAGCACGATATTCAACGCACTTACAGGACTAAATCAGCACACAGGCAATTGGCCCGGAAAAACAGTAACAAACGCACAGGGGTATTATCAAACAAAGAATAACTCCTATGTTATTGTAGATATTCCGGGCACTTATTCTCTTATGCCTCACTCTGCCGAAGAAGAGGTTGCAAGGGATTTTATTTGCTTTGGTAGTCCTGATATTGTTATTGTTGTTTGTGACGCAACCTGTCTTGAACGCAATTTAAATCTTGTATTGCAAACTATAGAAATAACAAATAATGTAATTATTTGCGTTAATCTGATTGACGAAGCAAATCGCAAAAATATAGAAATAAACTGTAAGCTTTTATCCGATATACTTGGTGTACCTGTCTTCCCTACTGCCGCACGAAACAGCGGCGGATTAACTGAGCTTTGCAATAAACTTGATGAAAAAGCAAATATTAATAATCGCAACTCTTTTAAAATTAAATACTGTAACGAACTAGAAACAGCTATTTCAATAATAGAAAATGAAATTTTACAGCTTACCGACTGCAAAATAAACAGCAGATGGCTAAGTATGCGATTAATCGACTGTGACCCTCTTTTGCTTAACAATATAAATTCTTATTTAGGATATGATATAACTAAAATTGAAAATATCAATTCTGCAATTTGTAAAGCTAATGAGTTTCTTACCTCAAAAGGATTCAATGAAAATAAAATCAAAGATAAAACGGTATCTGCAATTGTCAGCACAGCAGAAAATATTTGCAGAAAAGCCGTTACATATAATAACCCTGAATTTAGAAAAAGAGATATAAAAATTGATAATATTTTAACAAGTAAGCTTATTGGGTATCCGATAATGATTGTGTTGTTAGCTGTAATATTTTGGATTACAATTGTCGGTGCAAATTATCCATCACAAATTTTATCCGATTGTTTTTCAAAAATACAAGTACATCTAACCGCTTTTTTCAAATTCATCAATGTACCCGATTGGTTACACGGAATTATTGTGTTAGGAATGTACCGAACACTTACTTGGGTTGTATCTGTAATGCTTCCGCCTATGGCAATATTCTTTCCCCTATTCACACTGCTTGAAGACTCAGGATATTTACCACGAATAGCATATAATCTTGATAAACCGTTTCGTTGTTGCAACGCTTGCGGAAAACAAGCTTTAACTATGTGTATGGGTTTTGGCTGTAATGCCGCAGGTATTGTCGGTTGCAGGATTATAGATTCTCCACGAGAACGCTTACTTGCAATTTTAACAAATAATTTTGTTCCTTGTAACGGCAGATTTCCTACTCTGATAATGCTGATATCAATGTTTTTTATCGGCACGGTTGGTAGATTTACAGAGTCAGCATTATCTGCTCTATTATTAACAGCAATAATCATTTTAAGCATACTAACAACATTTGCAGTAACAAAAATACTTTCTGCTACAATACTAAAAGGTGTTCCATCTTCATTTACTCTTGAAATGCCACCCTACCGAACACCGCAAATTGGCAAAGTAATAGTTCGTTCAATTTTTGACAGAACATTATTTGTACTTGGTCGTTCTGTAATTGTCGCCGCACCTGCCGGAGCTATATTGTGGCTAATGGCAAATATAACGATTGATAATGCTACAATACTAAATATTTGTGCTGATTTTTTAGACCCATTTGCAAGACTTATGGGACTTGACGGAGTTATATTGATTGCGTTTATCTTAGGATTTCCTGCAAACGAAATCGTTCTTCCAATAATAATTATGGCTTACACCGCACAAGGAAGCTTAGTAGAACTTAGCTCAATCAATGTATTAAAAGAACTTTTTGTATCACACGGCTGGACATCGACTACTGCTCTCTGTGTAATTATTTTCTCACTTATGCATTGGCCTTGCTCTACTGCATTGCTTACTGTAAAAAAAGAAACCGCAAGCATTAAATGGACACTGTTAGCCGCTGTTATTCCTACTATTTGTGGAATTGTAACTTGTATGCTGATAAATTTGATATTTACATTTTCTGCTTAAACAAACGCACCCTTGATGACTAACTTATCATCAAGGGTGCGTTTATTTTATTTTAAATTATTAAGTTTTATTTGTGCTTCTTTAACCATATACATTGTATTTCCGTTACTTATTACATATTCAAACATTCTCTTAGCTTCGTCAATTCTGCCTGTCTTTGCGTACAATTCACCTAGCAAAAAACTATACGACACCATATGAGATTTTGCAGTTGCACTATGTAAACATATCAAAAGCTGTTGTTCGACTCCGTCAAAATAATTGTTTTGAATATTCATATAGCACACATAAGAGTTGTACAAGGTCAAAACCCTATTTTTATCTTTAATTTTGTTTTTAGGTATATCATCAATAGCCCTTTTTAGCAAATCAAGACAAGCCTGAGCATCATTATAACGATTGGTATTTATATTTAGACAAAAAAAGTTTGAATAAAAAATACATTTAAGCATTGGAATTGAAAGTTTTTGAAATCTCACATTGTTAAGCACATTTCGTGCAGAATTAAAATCTCCTGCATCAATATATCCGGCAGATAAATTAAGCATTATAAAATCTATCATATTATCTCCCGCTTGAGATAACAAAGGATAATACTCATTTAAATATCTTACAGGGTCGCACTCATCCATCAATGTATGTATAATTCTGTCGTGTTTTTTATTAGAAATTTTTGTAAAAAGAATATTTACAACTAAATGAATCAATAAAAATATAATAACTAAAACTACCATTGGAATATCGGTTGTCAAAGTTATTACACCATAAGCCACAAACCAAACACAAAGAAAAACAATATATGAATACCAAATCGGTTTAAACAATTTAATCATTTTAGCTACCTCTAATCATTACAGCTTATTAGATTTAAGTTTAGATAAATACTCTTGTGCCTCTTTAACCAAATACATAGTATTGCCGTTAGAAACGACAAAATCAAACATTTGAATTGCCTCGTCAGTTCTTCCTGTATTCATATACAGCTTTCCGAGAGCTTTTTTATAAGATAATTTTGTAGGCAACGGCAAATCATCAGTTAGCGAAGATAAAATAAACTCCTCTGCACCTTCATAATAACCATTTTCAATATTAATCAGGCAAGTATAAAAATTATAAGTAAACAAAGCAATATTCTTGCGTTCAGGTTTTATCATCATACCGTCTACAAATTGTTTATAAGCATTTAAATGAGCCTGAGCTTCTTTAAGACGACCTGTATTTACACAAATTGAAATCATATCAGAATAATAACCGCAAAGAAATGGATATGCCTTATTTCTCTGCAAATTGATACTTTTTAACGCATTCTCAGCAGACACAAAGTCACCTGCAAATATATAACCCTTAGATAAATTAAGCAGCAGCAAATCAGAAACTTTACTTCTGCTACGAGAGAGCAATGGGTAATAAGCATTTAAAAAACCAACAGGATTACAATCAACTATAAGCATTTTAAGCAAGCGATTATGCTTTTTTACAGCTAAAAAATGCAAAATAATAAATCCT
>JAXJSN010000115.1:0-2873 GCA_036310085.1 Ruminococcus sp. | reverse complement strand
TTTTCAAGAGCCTTAAAAATACTGCAAATTCTTGCGTGTGCGTACTGAACATAGTATACAGGGTTCTGATTATCCTGAGTTACAGCAATGTCAAGGTCAAAGTCCATCTGAGTATTTGCCTCTCTTGTATTAAAGAGGAATCTTGCACTGTCAACAGGAACTTCCTCAAGCAAGTCGCAAAGCTGAATAGCCTTACCTGTACGCTTACTCATTTTTACAGGCTTGCCGTCCTTAACAAGCTTTACAAGCTGCATAAGCACTACATCAAGCTTGTCGCCGTTATAGCCGATTGCGTCCATAGCACCCTTCATTCTCATTACATGTCCGTGGTGGTCTGCACCCCAAACATCAATAAGAGTTGTAAAGCCTCTGTCAAACTTATCCTTATGATAAGCTATATCAGCCGCAAAATATGTCGGATTTCCGTTCTGACGAATAAGAACATCGTCCTTTAATTCAAGATTATCTATATACTTTTGAGTTTTACCCTCTTCAAGAAGCTTTTTGGTAACAACATCCTTGTTCTTGTACCATACAGCACCCTCTTTTTCGTAAGTAAGACCCTTTTCAGTAAGCAAATCAACAACAGCCTTTACAGCACCGCTGTTATGAAGCTCACTTTCAAAATACCACTTATCATAGGTAATATTATATTTAGCCATATCAGCCTGCATTTTGCTGATATTCTTTGGCAACGCATAGCCAACAAGAGCCGCTTTGCGTTCTTCAGATGTCATATTCAAAAGGCTGTCGCCGTGAATGTCTGCATATTCCTGAGCAAGCTCTGTAATATCGCCGCCCTGATAACCGTCTTCAGGAAATTCGATTTCATCGCCCTTATAAATCTGAAGATAACGAGCTTCGAGGGAGCAACCGAATTTTTCAATCTGATTACCTGCATCGTTTACATAAAATTCACGCCAAGCCTGATAGCCAGCCTTGTCAAGAACTGCCGCAAGGCAATCGCCCAACGCACCGCCACGAGCATTACCCATATGCATAGGGCCTGTAGGGTTTGCAGAAACAAACTCAACCATTACCTTTTCGTTATTACCAAAATCAGAGTTACCATACTCCTCAGGATTTTTAAGTATATCAGTTACAATGCTTGTATAAAACTGTGAGCCGAGGAAAAAGTTAATAAATCCAGGTCCTGCAGTTTCAAAGCGTTCGCACATTGTATTTTCAAGGTTAATATTTTCGGTAATAGCCTGTGCAATTTTAAATGGCGGCATTCTGAAAGCCTTAGCACCTGCCATTGCCGCATTAGTTGCAAAATCGCCGTGTGCTCTGTCAGCAGGAGTTTCAATAATAAACTGTGGAATCTCTGCCTGTGGCAAAGCACCGTTTTCAATAGCCTTGTTAATTGCGGAAATTACAGCTTCTTTAAGCTGACTTACCGCCAATGCATAAGTATCCATATTTATTCTACCTCTTTTATACTTTCTTTTTCTTCAACTGTAATTTTAAAGCTGTTTTCACTCAAAAGGTCGTTATTACTGTCAAGCGTATAGCTTACTTCAAGTGTACCGCCTTTTTCGTTAAGCGTGCTTTTTATGTATCTTGTAAAAACACCAATTGCAAGTGTGCCTGCAACAGTTTCGTACAAGCATTGGTGCCGTTTACCTTTTTCAAGCATAAGCTGAGATCTAACCGAGCCTTTTCTTGAAATAGTAACAACATCACCGTCAAGTTTTACAAGATTGTCAAAATATTGATCAGGGTTGTCCTGATCATATTCTTTATAGCCGATAAAAAAATGACCGTTTTTCATCATATAATTTCCTGTTGTAAGCACCTCAACGGTGTCGGTATCATCGTCAAGCTTTTGAGTGCCGACAATTGAAATCATATATTTTTTCTTTTCACTCATAAGACTTATCCTCAGAACTGTTCAATATCAATTTGTGTAACGGTATGCTCCATATCTCTGCCAAGGAACAAACCGGCTATATTTTTAAAGTCATCAGGAGTATCGCTAACATAAAACTCGGGAGTCTTTGTTGTGGTATCGCTGTTAAGCAAGCCCTTTTCTTTAAGAATCTTTGCCGAGTATAAGGCTGTTTCATATCCTGAATCAACCAAAGTAACATTTTCTCCCATAAACTCCGACACAGCCTGACAAAGCAAAGGGTAGTGCGTACAACCTAAAATAAGAGTATCAACGCCCTTTTCTTTAAGCTCAGAAAGGTATCTGCGGACAGTAAGCCTTACAATCTGGTCGTCTTTGCTGATAAAGCCGTTTTCAACAAGTGGCACAAATAACGGACAAGCCTGTTCGTAAACCTCAAAATCAGGATTAAGCTTTTTAAGTCTTAGACTATAGCTGTGGCTCCCGATAGTTGCCGAAGTGCCTATAACACCTATTTTGCCGTTTCGTGTTTTATGAGCAGCGGCATAAGCGGTGGGATTGACAACACCTGTATACGGCACAGGCAGTTTTTCTTCAAGAGCTTTGCCTGCAACAGAACTTACAGTACCGCAAGCCGCAACAACCATTTTTACATTATGCTTAAGCAAAAAATTAGTATCCTGAAACGCATATTTTGTAATTGTATCGTTGCTTCGGTTTCCATAAGGAACTCTGCCGGTATCTCCGAAATAAATAATTTTTTCATTTGGAAGAATATGTAAAAACTCCTTAACTGCACTTAGTCCGCCCAGTCCGGAGTCAAAAACACCGATGGCATTCTTAGAATACATAATATTACCTTCTCTAACATCAATATACACACTAAATAATACCACAATATACCGCTTCTTGCAAGTCAAAACCTTTGACAAACAGAATAAATATGTAGGATTACAATAGATATGTTACAAAAAAGAGTTTGAACCGTGGAATTGTGGAAAACTGCAAGCAGTTTACACAC
>JAXJSN010000114.1:0-13335 GCA_036310085.1 Ruminococcus sp. | reverse complement strand
GCAGATTTTTAAATGTTTACTGAATCAAAATCCCAGATTTTGAGCCAAAACACAATTATTATTGGGTTTTGGTAAAACACCGACGGCGTGTCGGTGTTTATTCAGTACACATTATATAATTCAGATTAGATAAAACATTCCCCATTGACTCGTCAATGGGGAATGTTTTATCCAAATATCTTTAAAAGTTCTTCTTTATGGGCCATTATTGAGTCATAGCCCTCTTGAATAGTTTCGTCAATGTTGTCTATTGATAAAAGGTTAGTATTTTTATTAAAAATCTCAATAGCTAAATCAGCCATTTTCATAGATTCTCGTGTGCTGTCAATGGAATACACATCAAGTGCTCGCCAAATAACTTTAAATAATCCGTCAAGTCCTACGCTTGGATTATAGTTGATAATATCAAATCCGATTGCAAGCACCTTGCCAACGCCCATATCCTTAAGCACCTTTACCGGCACATTATCCTTAGCACCGCCGTCAATAAAATTATATTTGTCATAAGTGCAGGTTGTATAAATCGCAGGGAAAGACATACTTGCACGCACGGCTATGTCAAGCGGTGCACCTGTAATATAATGGATATGCTCATTTTCAAGATTTTCTTCCTTGGTAAGGAAAATACATTCATCGGTAGTGTAAGTGTCAACAGTTGCGATTGAAAGGTTAATCGGTAAGTCTTCAAAGCCTTTAATGTTTTTTTGAGCCATAATCGACTTAACAACATCCGAGATTATCTCGCCGGATTTAATACCGTCAATCGGAGTTTTTTTATTAAGAACAAGCTGCGATAAAGCTTTGAAAATAATAAAATTATCAATTTCAGCAAGAGTTTTCCAATGCTTTTCGGCAACCTCTCTCATTTCATCAGGAGTAAATCCCATAGCAACAAGTGCCGCCATTACTGAGCCTGAGCTTGTACCTGAAACATATTCCGGTTTAATTCCAAGCTCGTATAAAGCTTTAATAGCACCGATATGAGCAATACCTTGAAGTCCGCCACCCGAAAGTGCAAAGCCAATTGCGTTTTTTCTGTTTTCCATTATCTCACCCTATTTATCAATAAAAACGATATACATTACAATATGATTCTGTTTCTACAAAATAATCATACCAATTATAAAAATCATCAAATTCATAATCAGCCTGAATAAGCTCATAGTTTTTAAACTTTGTGTTAGCAGTAATATAATTTATTACGCTTTCTTTGTCTGCAAGTCGAGAGATATACACGGTAATATCCTTTTGTGAGTTGAGCATTTTGTCGGTAGCAAGTGCTTCCATACTGTCGGTTTTTGCTTTTTCTCCGCCGTTATTCATATATGCGTCGGCAAAAGAAGAAATTTTACCATTTGTAATAATTCCTCGCTTAGATGCAAAGTCTTCGAGAGTATCGCCCAAATTTGGGTCAAAATCAGGAGTCTGAACAATCATTGTATTATCATAACAGCTAAGCTTGTCAATGCACTTGTTCCACTCAAGCATTGCAGTACCTACAAACAGACAGTTATCTGTTTTGGTATTGTAAAGATCGGTTTTGCCGTAAAGATAGTACGGTGTTACTGTAGCAAAAGCAATTGCAAAAGCTACAAGCATACTTGCAGGAAGTATAAGTCTTGCTTTTTTATTCTTAATAAGTTCAAATATTTTAATAAATGCAAATGCAAAAAGCATTGTAATAAGCGGAAGTGAAGCCATTACATAGCGGTCACTGTTAAATGGAGATACAAGCGAAATGCCTATAAAGAACATTACTGTAGGAAAAGCAACCATAAATGCTTTGCGGCTGAGCTTTTTCTTTTTAATAAAGCGGAAGTAAATACCAAAGCCAATTACAGCTACCACACAAAGCACAAATAACCATATTTGACCGATAAATAAATCCTTTGAAACAACCTGAATATAGGTGCAAATTTTGTAAATAACATAAGTTACAAGGGTAATAAAATCAACCGAGATTTTAAGCGAGCCAAAGCCTCTGTTGCCGCCAAGTACATTAGTAATAATAAACGGATAAATAGTAAGAGCTAAACCGCTTGCAAATGCAACTGTAACTATGTACTTAATCAAATCCTTATAACACTTTTCTTTGATTTTAAATACAAAGAAAACAAGACCAATCAAACATTCAAATAAAATAAAATAATATTGAGTAAGTGTACCCAAAGTGACAACTACACCGAGTAAAAAACAGTCGATAAGTTTAACATCGTTTTTCTTATCATACATTTTAAGACTGAGATATAAAAACGCAAGCACAAAAAATGTAAGAGTTGAATACATTCTAAGATAAATTGTAGTTGTTATACAGGCTATGCTGAGTGCATAGGCGGCAGTGCCGATTAACGCATACAAATTATTGCCCGTCAGTTTTTTGCCTATTTTAAACAGCAAGATAAGTATACCTGCCATAGCCGCAACATTTATAGCGTAAGCACACCAATTGCTAAAGCTTTGCGGAAAGAACGAGCAAACCGTATGTACTAAAGCGTAATAAAATGGAGGATGCGAAGCGTCAATAATTTGATTTTGCCATACCTGAACATAGTTAAAACGATTTTCAGGCGATACTGTAAGATACTCGTTAAAATCCTTTGAAGTATTCCAACCGCCATCGGTATTAAGCTGTTTTGATGAGTTAGCCAAATTGTATGTCAAAAGCTCATCTTCGTGATAGCCTTGCTTTGTAGATATGTAAAAAGTACTGATTACAAGGCTGAGAACAATGAGTATTACAAGACATATTCCGGTCTTTTTGTTATCAAGTTTCATACCATTTTCCTTTCTTAAAATTATATACATTGTCTTATTCATTATATCACAATATAATGAAAAAGCTATACTTTAATTATATTTTTTTATATCTTGGTAATTATAATAAAAACAGGCAACATTTATGTTGCCTGTTTATTATTTACGACAAAAAATTGTCTGTTTTTTAGCAATTCGAGCAGACATTTTTATCTATTTTTGAAATTATTTGCCCGAGCGAAAACAAGGCGTCATTACCAAAAGTCTGTCAGCGAAGCTGACTGAGGACTGAAAAAATGCACGAACATTGCAATCCTCCGGCACGGCAAAACTTGTTCATTTCCTTTATAACAGGAGGTTTATTGGCAATCTGCATTAACAGAGTTTTTGACCAAAACATATAATTCCCCTCTGATTAAATTTTAGATTAATCAGAGGGGGAAATTTATTCGGTTAAAAAATTATTATTCTTTAGCTGTATCTATTTATTTAGCTTCCTTAGCTTTCTTTTCAGCTAAAGCAGCCTGCTTAGCCAAAACCTCAGCCGGCTTTTTAGGGAATACCTTCTTTACAGCCTTTTTCTTTTCAGTAGATTTCTTCTCTGTAGCCTTTGTTTCGGTCTCTTCCTTCTCTGTTACCTTTACAGGTGCAGGAAGCTCCTTAGCAAGCTTAAAGTACATTACGCCAAGTGGTGGGAGTGTAAGCTCAATTGAGTAGTCAAGACCGTGATTTGGCTCATCAATAGCCATAATCTCGCCGCTGTTAGTCATATCAAAGCCACCGAACTCAGCTTTATCAGAGTTAAGAACTTCTTCGTAAATACCGTAAACAGGTACACCGATTCTGTAATGCTCTCTTCTTACAGGCTGGAAGTTACATACACAGATAATCTCGCTTGAATCATAAGCAATTCTACGGAACGCAATTACGCTGTTCTGATAGTCATCAAGAGAAATCCATCTAAAGCCGTTCCAGTCGTAGTCGTTTTCGTGCATAGCAGGAACATCACGATAGAACTTGTTTGCAGTTGCAACAAAGTGGTTAAACTGACGATGCTTTTCAAATGAAAGCAAGTTCCACTGAAGCTGATCGTTTGCATTCCACTCGTCAAACTGACCGATTTCGCCACCCATAAACATAAGCTTTTTACCCGGGTGAGCTAACATATAAGCAATAAATCCTCTTGCACCGGCAAACTTCATATCGTAGTCACCAGGCATTTTGTTGAGAAGTGAACCCTTACCATAAACTACCTCATCGTGAGAGATAGGAAGCATAAAGTTCTCGGAGAAAGCGTATACCATACTAAATGTAAGTGTATCGTGGTGATAATTTCTCCATAATGGGTCAGTTGAGATGTATGAAAGCATATCATTCATCCAACCCATATTCCACTTGTAGTCAAAGCCAAGACCTGAACCCTGAATAGGATAGCCTGTAACGCCTGACCAAGCTGTACTTTCTTCAGCAATCATCATTGTTTCAGGATGATACATATGTACAACATTATTAAGCTTTTGTAAAAAGTCAACAGCAACAAGATTTTCTCTGCCGCCGTACATATTTGGAATCCATTCTCCGTCCTTACGGTTGTAGTCGAGATAAAGCATAGAAGCAACAGCATCTACACGGATACCGTCAATGTGGAACATATCAATCCAGAACATAGCAGAAGAAAGCAAGAAGCTTGTTACCTCGTATCTGCCATAGTTAAAGATATATGTACCCCATTCTTTATGCTCACCAATTCTCCAGTCCTCATATTCGTAACAGCCTGTGCCGTCAAATCTGCCAAGACCGTGAGCATCTTTAGGGAAGTGAGCAGGAACCCAGTCAAGAATTACGCCGATACCTTCTTGGTGACACTTATCTACAAAGTACATAAGGTCCTTAGGCTCGCCATATCTTGAAGTTGCCGCAAAGTAACCTGTAACCTGATAGCCCCAGCTACCATCAAATGGGAACTCGGTAAGAGGCATAAACTCAATGTGAGTATAGCCCATTTCCTTTACATAAGGAATAAGCTCCTCAGCAAGCTTACGATAGTTAAATACATTACCGTCCTCGTACTTACGCCAAGAACCGGCATTCATTTCATATACATTGATAGGACGCTTATAGTGAAGATTGTTTTTCTTAAAATCAATCCATTCATTGTCGTTCCACTCGTAACCCTTGATTTCATAAACTCTGGAAGCATTATCAGGGCGAGTCTGACAATGGAAAGCGTATGGGTCAGTCTTTAAACGCTTTTCCTGCCACTGTGTTTCAACACAGTATTTATAGCAAGCGTACTCCCAAACACCTTCGATAAATAACTCCCAAACACCTGAATTTTCAAGGCGATACATATAATGAGCCTCATTGTCCCAGTCGTTAAAATCACCTACAACAGAAACCGATGCTGCGTTTGGTGCCCATACTCTGAACATAACGCCATCTTTACCGTCTAAGTTAGTAAAATGTGCTCCTAAATATTCATATGCATTAATTGATTCACCTGCCAGAAAACGCTCAAGAGCAGGTCTTTGATCATCTAAAGTAAAAGCCATTATAACCCTCTTTTCCTGAATAGGATATTTGTCATATATAGTATAATATATTTTTACCAAATGCACAAGGGGTATTTTAAAATTTTATGTTAGGAATTTCAATTTTTATTAAAATTTATATTGATTTTATCTTTTAAAACACAAGGTTTTATATATTACAAAAAATATTACTGTTATGTAATTTTTGAGTATGTGGAAAACTTAAATTTATTAACAAAATGCTTAATAATCTTGTTTTATGTAAAAATTTATCAAAATATACTCTTGACAGCCGCATTATACAACTTGTAAACTAAAGTTATTAATAATTTCCACATAGTTTTCAATGTTGATAATGTTAATCGAGTGTTAAAAACTACAATTTGTAACTTTTCTGTAATCTACTTGTAAAATCGTACCTGTTTCCACATTGGTTTCAACACTTTTAACATAGTTATTAACATTGTTGTTGATAAAAGATAATTATACAAATAGTATAATTTCTCTAGAAGAATTTTCCAATATTCTATTTGCGAAATATTTAGCATAATATTTACTTTTTATCATATAAATTCGGTGACGAGGTGTTTGTATGGATAAAAAATTATTAAAGCTTGAATTGTGTGGACTCTTTTTCGTTATTACAATGTCGATATTTATGCAAAATCTTTATGAACTTAGTAATAAAACACTTATAGGTGTTTTGTTCGGCTCTGTAAATGACAGTATATGGGAAACCTGCAAAACGCTTTTGCTTCCTTATCTAATGTGGGGAATGATTGAATTATTAACATTACGACCCAAATTCAAACGATTTGCAGTGTCAAAAATTGCATCTCTTTATTTATTAGGCTTATCGTATCTGACACTGTGTTCAATTTATGGTATATTTGGCTTTGAGTCGCATATGCTTGCTGAATTTATAGCCGCAATTTTATGCACCGCCCTTTCATATTATATGTCAATTTGTTTGTATAAAAGCGAAGTAAAATTATATCCATTTTTTGTTCCGTCTTTATGTCTGTTGTTGCTGTTTATCGCATTATATTGCAGTTTTACGCCGTTTCCACCCTCAATTTACATATTTGTTGACAGAGCAAGCGGCTTATACGGAATAATACCGTCTTATATAGATTCGGGTGCGATTGTACTTGATGCAATATATATACCGTAAATTTTTATTAAAAGTCTATCTAAATTAAGTTTTATATGCTATAATATAAAAGTATAACTTATTATATTGTATATGGAGTCAGAAAAAATGAACGATAGAAAAAACGATGTTAAAAAGCATTATAAAAAACATAATTCTGTCGCTGACAGCGTTGAAAGTGTTTCCGATGAAATCAGAAATGATGTGATTTCGGGCAGAAACCCTGTAAGCGAAGCTATTCGCAACGGCAGAGCAATTGATAAAATTCTTATAGCAAGGGGCGAAAAAAGCGGTGCAGTTGTAGGAATACTTGCAAAAGCTCGTGAAAAGCAAATCCCCATAAAAGAGGTAGACCGCACAAAGCTTGACTTTGTAAGCGGAAATTCAACACATCAGGGTATTGTAGCCTTTGCAGCGGCAAAGGAGTATTCTACTGTTGAAGAAATTTTTGAATTTGCACAAAGCAAAAACGAACCGCCTTTTATAGTTATTCTTGACGAGGTTGAAGACCCTCATAATTTAGGTGCTATTATTCGTACAGCAGAATGTGCCGGCGTTCATGGAATTATTGTGCCAAAACGCAGAAGTGCAAGTCTTAGCTATACCGTTGGCAAGGCTTCGGCAGGTGCGATTGAATATATGCGTGTTGCACGAGTTACAAACATTGCTAACATTATAGATGAAATTAAAGAGCGTGGAGTATGGGTGTATGGTGCGGATATGAACGGCACAGATTATACTCAGTGTGATTTTTCGGGTGCTTGTGCAATTGTTATCGGCAACGAGGGCAAGGGAATTTCTCGCCTTGTTCGTGAAAAGTGCGATGTAATTGTTTCGTTACCTATGAAAGGTAAAATTAATTCACTTAATGCTTCTGTTGCGGCAGGCGTTTTGATGTATAGTGCAATGAAAAATAGATAAAGCAACAATATATCATTGTAAAAGGAGTGACATAGTTGGCTTTAGATAATATTAAGGATTTTTTTGAAGAAGAAAAGCTCAAAGAACTTGAAATACAAAGCATATTGGAAGAAACGCATTATCTTACAGATAAAGAGGAAATGGAAAAGACTGCACAAAAATATCGTGCAAAACCCAAAATGACTGAGATTTTCAGTAATGCGGATAAAAAACCACGACTTACCAATAACAATCCGCTTGATATTGATGAAACTATTGAGGCTGAGGAAGTAACAGAAAGCACTATTTTGGGCGAAAAAACTTCGGCAACAATGCAGGCATCATTGCTTATGGATTCGATGGATGAAGAAGTTACTCAGCAACATATATTAGAGGATAACAGCCAAACTGAGGAAAGCGAAAATAATACCGATAGCGAAACTGAATCAAACGAAGAAAATAGTACAACAGATACCGAGCAAGTCGAAGATGAGCAAAACAACGAAGATGAAATCGTTACTCTTTCTCCTGAATACGGCGAGGATACTCAGTTTTCAAGTGAGGTTTTGGGTGAGGTTGAGCAGTTTGATGACGACTCAAAAATTGAAAGCATTAATACAATAGATATAGAAATAACAGACGAAAAGCCTGATGAAAACAAGACTGTTGAAGATAAAGTCAAACAAGAAGAAATTTTGACCGAAACAAATCAAAAAGAAAGCAAGCCACCCAAAAAAGTAATTGCAAAAGTTCCGGTATATAAGCTTGAAGATAACGAAGATGTTATTAATATAAAGGCAGGCAAGTTTTCTGAAGTTGTAGGAGCTGAGTACGAGGAGTATATCCGTTCAAAAAATCCTTCTGTTATTGCTCATGTAATTAAAAATGAGCCGAAACCGTTTGATGATGAGGATGAAGATATAAAACCAAAGGATAATCGTCCGATTCAGGAAAGAATCATTCAGGCAGTAGTCGGATTTTTCTCAAAGGATGAATCTGATGATAACGATACTCCGCAGGAACATTCAAAGCCTGTTGAGGATTATACCGGTGATGATGACGAAAAAAGCATAATGTTTGAGCTTAACCTAAACATTAAAAAGCTGTTTATGAGAAGTCTGCTGACAGGCGGTATTGCTTTATTCTCAATTATCCTTACAATTATTACAAGATTTTTCCCTGAGGCTATTTGCAGTACAATTTCATTTGCTCCTGTAGCATATGCCGTGCTTAACTTTTTGCTTTTGGGTGTTACGGTATTTGCTAATCGAGTTGCGATACTCAGCGGTCTTACACCACTTATAAAGTTTAAGGGTAATTCCGATACAGCAGTTGCAATCGGTACGGTTGCCGCAGTTCTTCAAACGCTTGTGTCGTTTTTCTGTTTAGGTAATACCGATTCGTTCAATATAAACTATTATTGCGTAATTATTATGCTTGCATTCTTTGCAAATAATGTAGGCAAGCTGCTTATGGTGCTTAGAGTTAAAGATAACTTTAAGTTTGTTTCTTCAAAGGGACAAAAATACGCCGCAAAGATTTATAATAACGAAACTGTAGCAGGGCAGATGATGAGCGGAACAGCGGTGGACAGACCTATAATCGCTTATCAGCATAAGACTGATTTTCCGTCAAACTTCCTTAAAATATCATATGCACCTGACCCGAGCGAAGACCTTGCATCAAAGCTTGCACCTGTAACAACAATAACGGCAGTTTTGATTGCAATTATTTATGGTTTTGCAAAAGTCTCATTTGCAGATGCGATAAACACATTTGCACTTATGACAGCAATTGCAGTTCCGGTGTCAACTTTGTTGGCTGTAAATCTTCCTGTGCGTATGTTGTGTAAAAAGCTACTTTCGTTTGGTGCAATGCTTGCAGGCTATCCGTCTATAAAGCAATTTTGCGATAGTACGGCAGTTATGATTGATGCAAATGAGCTGTTTCCTGCTGATTCAATCGAGCTTGAGGGTATAAAAACATTTGAGGAATATAATGTTGACGAATCCCTGCTCTATGGAATTTCTATATTGAAAGAAGCTAAAAATCCAATCGCAAAAGCATTCGACAGTGTGGTGGCGGAAACTGCTCACACTCTGCCCGATGTTGAAAGCGTACTTTATGAAGATGAACTGGGCTTAGTCGGCTGGATAAAAAGTGAGCGTATTTTGGTAGGCTCACGAATGTTAATGGAAAAGTACTGTGTTGAACTGCCTGATATAAAGTACGAAGAAAAATTTACTTCAGGCGGCAAACAGGTTACATATTTATCTCGTGCCGGCAGACTTGTTGCTATGTTTGTAACAAGCTATAAGGCTGACCCTGAGCTAAAGGTTGAAATTCAGCGTGCCGAAACAAACGGAATCAGTTTTCTTATCAGAACTACAGATTTTAACATTACAAACGACCTTGTTGCAAGCCTATATAATGTATTCTATCGCAGTGTAAAGGTTCTGCCGACAGGCTTGGGTAATGTACTTAAAGAAGCTCAGTCAACACAAGAGGAAACTTCAAGATCATACTTAATTACAAACGGTAAAGCACCATCTCTTGCAAGAGCTGTTTCGGGAAGTGTCACAATCAAGCATAACATTTCACTTGCAATACTCATTCAATTAATTGCAATTGTAATAGGTATTTTACTTGCGGCTACACTATCTCTTTATGCAGGTGTAGGAGTAATGGGAACTTTAGAAGTTTTGATTTATGCTTTGTTCTGGTCTACAGCGGCAATTATTGCCCCTGCGGTTCAAAAGCCGTAGTATAAAATATAATAAACCAAATACAAAAATCCGCCTCAATTCTGAGGCGGATTTTGTTTTATTGCGTAAAGTTAAAGGGATTTGTTTTTCAAAATTCCACAAGGATTTTGAACACTTGCACCGATAAATTTTTAGTTCGGAAAAGTTGTGCAGAAAATATCGAACTCTATGCACAAAGTGTTTGCAAGACACTCACTTATTCTGCAATTTTTCTTTGAATAGCGGTTGCATCGTTGATGTTAATATCTTTATCACCATCAAGGTCAGCAACGCTTAGCTGAATATTAGTAAGTTTATTTTGCTCGGCACAATATCTTTGAAGTAGTGTAACATCAAGAATAGTTATTTGTCCGTCAAGGTCAATGTCACCCATTATATACTTAACAGGGGTAATATCAACAAACTTAATGTTATTTACCTTTGCGTGTTCTTCGGCACAAGAGCCTGCATATCCGTTGATTACAAGATTAATACATCCATAAAATGTATTTGGGGATATTGTTTCTACGCTGTTTGCAATTTCAATTTTTTGTAAGTACTTACAACCGGCAAACGCAGATTCTCCAATTGTTTTTACTGTTTCAGGGATAATTACTTCATCAATAAATATATTGTTTTTAAATGCATTTTCTGCAACGGCAGAAACAGTGTAACCGTTGAGAGTGGATGGAATAACAACTTTAGATGCGATTTTTTTAACCCCTGTGATTGATACTGTGCCGTCATTAAGAGTATTATATGTAAATACGGCAGGTGTTGTTAAATCTTTTATTCTATTACTGCCTACTATTTTTTGAACACAAGAGTTGGGGGAAGTATAAATCTCAGCAGTAGTATCGTTAAAGGTTGCACTGCCTGTATTCTTAACCGATTCAGGTATGTAAACTTGTTTAAGGTAAGTACAATGATTAAAAGCGTAGTCAGCCAGACATACAGTGCCATCCTTAACTCTGCACATACCATTTTTATATTCCCTAACCTTTATTAAGTATTTGCCTATATAAAGCACACCATCTTCCCAATTGTTTGGGTCGTTATAGTAACCGCAATTATAAAAGGTATTAATAGCAATATAAATAACAGTGTCAGGAATGGATATTTCTTTTATTTGTTTGCCGCTAAAACCACCCTTAAGAGAAATAATATTATAACCGTCAATATTTTCAGGAATTACAACTTTTTCGGAAATACCTGTATATTTTGTGATTTCTGCTGAATGGGGTGCTATAGGGTTATAGATAAAGTTCTTGGTTTCATCATCCAGATAACAAAATGTACGGTTATAGTGTATTTTATATTCTTCTGCAGCGGTGTTGGAATAACCGCAGATTTTAGCGTAATAGGGAAGAGAGTTACTGCCGATTACAACTACATTTTTTGGAATAAAAATAAGTTCAAGTTTTTTGCAATCACTAAGTGCGTTTATGGCGATAGTTGTAGCTGTGTCTTTTACGGTATATTCGCCAATGCAATTAGCGGTTGCTTTTATTAAATATTCGCCAATATAAAGCACATTATCTTCCCAGTTTTTTATGTTGTTGTAGTAAGCGGTATTATAAAATGTGTCTGCGTATATTTTTGTTATTCCGCTTGATAAAACGATTTTATTCAGATTTACGCAACCATTAAATGCATTACTGCCTACTTCTCTTATGGTGTCAGGTAAAACTAAGCTGTTAATAAAGGTGCAATCTCTAAAGGTATCGTTTGCAATAGTTGAAATTGTATATCCGTCATAGATGCTTGGGATTACAAGCTCGGAATCGTTGCCGAGATAATTATGAATTGAAATTGTGCCATCAGATAAAATTGTATATTCAAATTCTGCTTTTTCGCCATTTAAATCAACAAACTGAACACTGATTTCTTTTGCGTAAGTTTGAGCATAGGAGCCTGTATATCCGTGAATAGCAAATGCCTTGCAGTTTTTAAAAGCATCATTTGCTATTTTGGTAACGCTTGCAGGAATTATTATCTTATTAAGATTTGTACAATCCTTAAATGCATTGCTTTCAATTGTACAGGCTGTATCGGGAATAGTGATACTTACAAGGTCTGTGCAACCTTCAAAAGCTGATTTTGCAATTGATACTGTACCGTTTTTAACAGTGATGTCAGACAGAGGATAGTCGGCTTTAATAAGATGATTATCTGCATAAAGTATACCGTCAGTCCATTTTTCCTGATTGTAAAATAAAGGGGTATTGTAAAAAGCCTGATAGCCGATACTTGTAACGCTTTCGGGAATATCCACATTTACCAACTGTGTGTTGTCTTTAAAAGCGTAGTCGTCAATAGCGGTAATTTTGTATCCGTCTGCTGTATCCGGGATTGTGACACTTGTTTTGTAACCGATATATTTAATAAGCTTTGCAGTTGTATCGTCAATCGGTGAATATAAAAAGCTGTTTACGCCTGCATTAAGTGGTTTAAAGGAGATACTATTGTTTTTAGCAAATTCTTCTGCAGATGAATCTGTAAATCCTAATAGTGTCAGCTTAGGGCAATTTTTAAAAGAATCATAGCTTATGGAATTGATATTTGCTGATATGGATATAGTCAACAGCTCAGGGCAATTTTTAAATGCGTTATATTTTATTTCCTGCAATTTGTATGGCAAAATAACATTTGTAATATCATCCCTGTTTTGAATTGCATTTTTGCCAATAGCAGTAACAGCGTATCCGTTTATTGTACTTGGGAGTGTAACTATTGTTTCGTTGCCAAGATAACCTTGCAGTGTAATGGTTTTGTTTTTAAGGTCAAGATCGGAGATTAAATATTGCTTTGTGCTGCCTTTAATCGGGAAAAACTTAAAGTTTTCATTACGTAAAGATTTTACATAAGCTTCCGAATAGGAACCAGGATAACCGCAAATTGTAAGCTTTGCGTTAGAATCGAAAGAGTCTTTATAGATAGTTTTAGTTGACTTAGGAATGTATACACTCTTTAAGCTTGTGCAGCGGTAGAATGCATCGTAAAAAATGTCTTGTAAGCTTTCGGGAAATACTATGTATGTGAGGTTACTGCAATATGCAAAGCTGTTAGCAGTTATTTTATTAACATTGTTACCTAATCTTACATCTGTAAGATTTTCGCATTTATAAAAGAGCTTTGGATCAATACGGGTTATTCCGTTGCCGAGAGATACCATACTAAGGTTAGTGCAATTTTGAAATACACCATCTCTCAGTATTTGGGTTCCGTCAGGGATAATTACCTTTTCAAGACT
>JAXJSN010000113.1:0-33385 GCA_036310085.1 Ruminococcus sp. | reverse complement strand
TGCAAGCCTTTGAAAAGGCTTGACCGAAACTTTTAATTTGGGAAAAGTTGGATAGAAAATATCAAACTATCTCCACGATTTGGATGCAACACTCTGTTGCCTTTTGAAAAGTTTAATCAAAATTTTTAGTTTTTCATTCGGGCAAATAAGTTCAGAAAATATGAACTTATCTCCTCGATTTGGATGCAACACTCTGTTGCAAATTAAAAATGGGTGGCAGCCAAAGACTGCCACCCATAATAGAGCTTAATATTAAATTAACCCTTAACGCCGCCGGCTGTAACGCCCTCTACATAATACTTCTGCATCTTGAGGAAGAGAAGTGTAATAGGAACGGCTACTACAACAGAACCTGCAAGGAACTGCTTATAGTATACAGAGATAAACTCTTTATCCTGCATTAACTGAAGACCGATAGCAACAGTATAGTTATCACGAACATCGCCCATGATAATTTTAGCAAGAACGAAGTCTGTCCAAGGACCGATAAATGCTGTAAGAACTGTGTATACAACGATTGGCTTAGACATTGGGAGAATAATTCTCCAGAAAATCTGATTTCTTGTTGCACCGTCAATAGTTGCAGCCTCATCAAGAGCTCTTGGAATTGTATCGAAGAAGCCCTTAGAAATCTGGAAGCCAAGACCTGAACCTGCACTATAGCAAATTACGAGAGCTGCGAGTGTCTGAGTAAGATCCATAGCTTTTAAGAGATAGTACATAGCAATCATTGTCATAAAGCCTGGGAACATACCAAGGATCATAGCAACATTCATAAACTTTTTACGAGTCTTAAATCTAAGACGGCTGAATGCGTAACTTACCATAAGAACAGAAATTGTAGAAATAATACAGCTAAAGATAGCAATAATAAGAGTATTAAGGAACCATCTTGGGAAGTTAAGCTGAGCTGTACCGCCCATACCTGTAAAGAGGTCAATATAGTTTTGGAATGTCCATTCCTTTGGAATAAGGTAGTTTGGAGTTGTTGTACCTTCGCCTCTGAATGAGTGCATTACAAGATACGCAAATGGAGAAATCCATACAATTCCCATAACACCAAGAACGAGATAAATGAAAGCGTTCGCAATATTTCTTCTGAGTTTATAACTTTTTATCATGAGAACGCCTCCTCATCCTTCATAGACTTAGAACTGTTAAATACAATAAGAGAAATTGTAGCACAAACGATAAATACAAGGATACCGATTGCAGCAGCAAGCTTGTAGTCCTGTGCATTACCCATTGTGAGCTTAAACAGCCATGTTACAAGAATATCTGTATGACCAGCATTATAATAATCTGGATTTGTAGGACCACCGTTAGTAAGGAGGTAAATAACATTAAAGTTGTTGATGTTACCTACAAACTGAGTAATAAGCTGTGGTGTTGTTACGAAGAGCATATAAGGAAGTGTAATAGCTGTAAATGTTTTTACAGGACCTGCACCGTCGATACGAGCTGATTCGTATAAATCTTCAGGAATATTCATAAGAATACCTGACATTGAAAGGATTGTGTAAGGAATACCAACCCAACAGTTTACAATAATAACAGTCATTCGAGCCATAAGCGGTGTACTGTTAAGGAACTGAATATGTGGATTTCCACCCATTATGTAACCAAGAAGAATGTTAAGAGCACCGTCAGTCTGAAGGAGCTGGTTTACAAGAAGAAGTGAAACGAACTGAGGAACAGCAATTGTAATAACGAAAAGTGTTCTCCAAAGAGCCTTAAGCTTAATGCCCTTTTTGTTGATCATAAGAGCAACAACCATACCGAGGATATAGTTAGTAAATGTAGCAGCAACAGCCCAAATAAGTGTCCACTGTGTAAGCTCAAGAAATGTCTTAGCTTTTACAGCGTTATCAACAATATCAAATACTGATGAGAAGTTATCAAAGCCTACCCAAGTAAACAGTGTTCCCGGAGGAAGGTGCTGTTTATCGTAGTTTGTGAAGGCAATAAGAATCATAAAGATAAGTGGCAAGATATTAAACACGCTAATCATAAGAACAGGGAATGATAAGAGTGTGATGTGATATTTGCCATCAAGGAATTCCTGAATGTCGTGCTTAAGCGATGTTGGCTTGCCGCCTTTAGCTCTAAGCTTCTGCATTGCATAAGCATCTTTGATATTTGCAATATAAACTGCAAATACAACTATTGTTACAACAATAGTAAGAACTGAATAAAGCAAGATAAGCATTGAGTTATCGCCAAATACAGTCTTAGTAAATTTACCATCAGGTACGATTTGTGTTTCTACAGTACCAAGTGTACCGAATTTTGAAATATAACCTCCACCGAAGGTTACCATAAAGTAAATGTAGAAAACTTCTACAAGGAAGAAAAGAATACCCTTATAGTATTTTCCCTTTGAAATGTCGCCCACACCAAAGATGATGTAGGATAGCTTTGTAGCCCAGTCGCCTTTCACGAATGTACTGCCGTAGTTTTTGAAGCCATTTACAATACCTGTAAAGAAACCTACAATAGCTGATACAAGTCCTTTAAAGAACTTAGAAACAGCTTGAGGAATACCGGATGCAGTCTTCTTAAAATTATAGGCAAATCTCTGAAAAGGATTGAGCTGTTTGTACTCAACATATGTCATAAAACGCTCTCCTTAAATAATTTGCAGTATTCTCTCAATACACCAAACTAATAATATTTTTTGCGTTACCCGCATATCACTACATACGAACAAAAGCTTTTATAAGCTTTGATACACGACCGTTTCGGTATATGCCCCAGCACTACCGAGATATTCTATAAAGTGAATAATGAGTGCCTCGCACGCAGACCGCACATAAGGCACTATTTACCAATCCTTTTTAAACCCGAACGAAACCGAACAATTTTTTAAAGTAAAAAACATTATTCGTTTGGTGTATGAAAACGGTTGCAACCGCTATGATTACGCAATAACGAAACGGTATCAGATGGGGTACTTAAAAAGTACCCCATCCTAAACAATTGTTCATTAATTAATTACACTGAACAATACAGATTATTCATCCTTAATCTGTACAACTGTCTTTGAAAGGAGGTCCTTAAATGCATCTGCATCTGATGGATCTGTTTCAGCCTTAATGAGGTAGTTACCAAGAGCAGCCATTGGATCCCAGAAGTTACCAATGTGAACCTGTGGAACTGCATACTTAGCCTGCTCACTTGAAGCGAGGAGGTCTGGGCTGTTCTTAACAAGGTCGCTATCGCAAATTACCTTATTTGTTGGACCCCAAGCGATTTCTTCAGCTCTCTGCTTCTGACACTCTTCACCTGAGAGGTAGTAAGCAAGAATCTGAGATGCACGAGGGAACTTAGAAGCAGCGTTTACAGCGAGAGCCTTATAACCGTAAAGTGAAACGCACTGTAAATCCTCACCGTTTACATTAATTGTAGGAAGCTTAGCAGCACCGTACTTGTCGCCGAGCTTTTCCTTGATAACAGCTGTATCCCAGCTACCATCAATACCAGCACCGAGAGTACCGTTAGCAAAACCTGAAGGAATCTTATCAACTGAAAGTGACTGGAATGTACCCTTATAATCCTTGAAGAGCTTTGAGAATGCCTGAAGTGTAGCTACTGCCTTAGCTTCATCATACTCTGTGAACTTCTGAACATCTGTTGTACCCTCTTCCCAGCCGTCAATCTTACAGCCGCCTGTGAATGTGAAGATACATGAATAGAAGCCGTTACCTGCGTCCATAATGAACTGCTTGCCAGCATCCTTACAAGCCTTAAGAACGCCTTCAAATGTCTTAGCCTGCTCTTCGCTTACAACTGTGTTGTCGTAAGAAAGGAAGTAGCCGTTTGTTGTTTCTGGATAGTAATAAAGCTTACCATCAACCATACCAGCTTCTACTGACTCTGCTGTATTTGCAGCTGTAACCTCTTCTGTATATGCACACTCAGCAATAATCTTTGTAGCAACAAGGTTATCGAGCTGGTCAGAAGCAAAACCGAATACGTCAGCAGCAGCATTAGCATCTGTCTGAGCCTGTGTACCAGCCTGTGACTCACTCTGAGCAACTACATTAATAGTAATCTTCTTTTCTGGATAAAGAGCTTTAAAAGCATCGCACTGCTTCTTTGTGATAGCAACAGTTGCGTCTGGAGCCCATACCTTAAGAGTAATGTCGTCCTCGTCACCAAAATCAGCAACATCTGCTACACCGTTCTTGAGTTCTGCTGTGCTGCTTGACTCCTGATTTGAAGAACCTGAATCTTTGTTTGATGATTCAGAAGTTGAACCGCCACAACCTGCAAGAGCAGTAGCAGTCATCATACCTGCCAAAAGAATGGCAATGATCTTTTTCATTGGAATATCCTTCTTTCTGAAATATTGATATAAATTACGGACTCTTTGCCTTTTTGGAGCATATCTATGCATCCTATCCGCTATATAAATAATAGCAAAAATCGTTTCAAATTTCAACTACCTTTGTACTTTTTATCTAGTTGCTTAAATTTTTTTAATTAATTTGTGCATTTTGCTTATAATATTTTTATTTTTTAGGCTTTTAAATAATATTAACTTTAATTATTTGTGCAATACAACAAATACCCCCTTGTGCAATATAGACAATTGACAATATCTGTCATTATCTAAAATACGCTTTTTTATCACAAAATCACTCCATTGAGTGGATATATCCTGAATTTATTGTGAAAAAGAGGTGATTTTTGCCAAATAATTTTTTTCAATTTTTAAGTTGTAATAAGATGATAAAATTGGTATAATTATTATGTTAAAACTCATAAATCTTACTGAATGGAGTGTCTTATATGAAACTAAATGAAATGCTTATCAATATAGATTACACCGTTATTAATGACCATAATCCCGAAGTTACCGATATTATATATGACTCAAGAAAGGTTACTCCAAACACCGCTTTTGTTTGCTTAAAAGGCTACGAAGCTGACGGACATAAATACGCTAAATCTGCCCTTGAAAAAGGTGCTGTCGCTCTTATTATCAGTGATAATCTTGATTTTGAGGCACCTGAAAATATAGCTGTTATCAAGGTTGAAGATACTCGCTATGCTCTTGCATTAATTAGTGCCGAATTTTTCGGACACCCTGCAAAGGAGCTTATGACTGTTGCAATTACTGGAACAAAGGGCAAAACTACAACC
Organism: Ruminococcus sp.; assembly: GCA_036310085.1. GTDB lineage: Bacteria > Bacillota > Clostridia > Oscillospirales > Acutalibacteraceae > Ruminococcoides. The sequence goes on along the minus strand of JAXJSN010000113.1, from coordinate 28,237 downwards.
ACTGCAATGATTGCCGAAATTTTTGAGCAGTCAAATATTAAAACAGGAACAATCGGCACACTTGGTATTGTTTATGACGGAAAAACAGTAAAAACACAAAATACAACACCTGAATCTTACGAAATTCAAAAATCAATGCGAGATATGATTAACGCAGGCTGTAAAGCTATGGTTATTGAGGCTTCTTCTATTGGCCTAAAACACAATCGTCTTGCAGGTATTACATTTGATGTTGGTGTGTTTACTAATTTTTCTGATGACCATATCGGCGGAGTTGAACACAAGGATCTTGAAGAATATTTATACTGCAAGAGTTTGCTATTTAGCCAATGCAAATACGCAGCAGGCAACATTGACGATTCAGCTTTCAGCGAAGTTACACAAAACTATAATTCCGAAATTCTTACATTTGGCTTTAACCAAAATGCAAAGTTGTATGCTGTCAACGAGCATTTGCTGTCTGATAACGGATTTATCGGTGTTCACTTTGAGTCAAAAGGCTTAAAAGAGCTTTCACTTGATGTAGGTGTACCCGGCAAATTTAATGTATACAACGCACTTGCGGCAATTTCCGCTGTTTCATACTTTGATGTTCCAGACAAAGCTATTATAGATGGCTTAAAAATTGCAAAGGTAAAAGGCAGAGTTGAGCCTGTTGCTGTCAACGGAAATTATACTTTGCTTATTGACTACGCTCACAATGCACTTTCTATGGAAAATGTACTTACAACACTTCGTCAATACAATCCTAACAGATTAATTACTATGTTTGGTGCTGGCGGAAACCGCCCAAAGGTTCGCAGATATGAGATGGGCGAAGCCTCAGGCAGACTATCCGACCTTTCTGTTATTACTGAAGATAACTCTCGTTTTGAAGATGTTATGGATATAATCGAGGATATAAAAACAGGACTTCACAAGACCGACGGTGAATATGTTGTAGTTCCAAACCGCAAGGACGCAATAAGATATTGCATTGAAAATGCTCAAGACGGAGATATTATTGTTCTTGCCGGAAAAGGTCACGAAGATTATCAAGAAATTAAGGGTGTAAAATACCATATGGACGAAAGAGAGCTTGTCGCAGAAATTTTATCAACGCTATAATCAAGATTCAATCAGAAACACTTTATAAAATAAAAGGTACGATATTACTCACGCAGTATATCGTACCTTTTTGTGTTTATTTAATTTAAATTAAGTCGATGTAAAACACTTATTATTTTACAAGGCCAACAAGCTTCATTTGAACATATGTAGCATCTCGAATATCTAATTGACCGTCCAAATTTGCATCTGCAAGTTTTAACTGTGTTGAATCAAATGTACTTAATCCTGCCAAATACATTTGGATTGCAGTAACATCCATAATACTCAAATTCTTATCTTTGTTTGCATCGCCAGCAGGGTACTCGGATGCACCGCAAGAACACTTACCATTCACAAAAGTATGTGGTATATTAATTGTTTTTTGATATTTTAAAGCAGGATTATAGAACGACTCTATAGTTACAGTCAGATTTCCGTGACCTATAATTTGAATCTCACCCAGACTTGAGCTTGTTCTTTTTACTACCGCTATAGACTCGTCAGACACCTTAATATTAAATGCCGCCTCTGCATCACTTGGTTTATATGTTAAATAATAATACAATGACATTGTATCATCGGCAGTTGTTGGGAACACTGATGAATATGAGAATGAATATGGGTCTAAACCCTTTTTAGCCGCTTTCCAATATGGATTTATGCTTGTAGGTAAATACTTTGTAATAGTAGTATTACATACTTTACATTTTAAGATTGAGCTTACTCCATCCGAAGCCATTCCTGTATACACATACTCGTGACCGGAAGTTTTGGTTGTTACTTTGGTATCGGATAAATTGCTGAGATTAATGTTATAAAACTTAATTGTACCATTATCCCAAGTATACCAAACAAGCTTATTGTTAATTACTACAGGTACACAGTCAGAAAGCTGGCTGGACATAGTGTAAGTACTGCCAACCTTGTTGCCGTATCCGTTTACCTTTGTATAATATACAGTTGTATCTTGTGTCCACATAAGCATATAGCTGTTAGCTGAAAGCTTTACAAAATGAGGTGTTGAAGCAGAAGTAGAAGTATTGGTAAAGCTTGTAAACTTCTTCATTGTAACTGAATTGTCAGACTTTGATACCGCTGAAACAAATATATTCCATGGACCCTGCTCAGGCTGAGAAAGGTCGTTTACAACACTGCCTGCAACAAGGTAGCTTGAATCTGAAATTTCAAAGCCGCCTAAAGTAGCACCTGTATAATTATATCTTGAATAAGAAGGGAATGTTATAACATCTGTATTTGCTGTTGTAGAATAGAATGAGCCGCTTGTAAGATTTGAATTGTATTTTTGAAGTACAACTGAACGAGGATAATAATCACCGTGATCAAGTGCTACAAGCTTATTATTTTCAACCTGAACAAACTGGTTGAATGAATGGCTTATGTAACCATAAGAGCTATTCCATACCTTTGTAAATGAATCTGTGATTTTAGCAGTATTCTTGTTAAACTGAATTGTTACATTTGCCTGGTGACCACTATACATTTCGTGACAAGTTCTTATGATAATATAGTCACCGCACTCTGTAACTCTGGCCGAGCCGGCATCAAAAGGAATAGTTGTATTTGCTCCGTAAAGGCTGTCTGAACCAAGTCTGTTCCAATTTTTGTCATACTTTGTAACTCTGTACACCTCTACGCTATCACTTGCATTAGGATTATTCTGTCCTGAAACAATAAAGTAGTTGTTAGCAGAAGCATAAAACGCACCAAACACAGGAAGCTCAACTTTTACAAGCTTACGACTTGTAACATTGTAGGATGAATCGTAATACTCAACCAAAACTCCCTCATCAGTTGCATCGCCCTGAACTCGCATAAATTTGCCGTTGCCTAAATCGGTAAGATATGACTTGATTGTATTCGCATGATAGTAGGTGTAATTCTGAGCCGAGATATTACTACCTGCATACGAAGTACAATCATTTGCAGCATTTACAGCAGGTGTATTTGCTGTAACCATTGCAAACGACATCGCCAAGGTCAAACCGGCAGAAACCAGTTTTTTAAAGTTTGTTTTCATAATTTCTCTCCTTCTAAATTTTAAGTGCATAAGCACTATTTTCCAATTATTTATATTCTCGGTCAAAGCCAAGAAAATATTATAAAAAATCATAAAATTTCAACACCGTATAATAACTACACGGTGTTTAAATTTAAACTTATCTGATTTTTTTATCAAACTCACTTGCACATTTAGGGCATTTTACAGTATGGTTTCCTTTTTTTCGCTTAACTCTTAGCTGAGCTTTACAGGATGGACATTTTAAATATTTAAACTCTTTACGGTCTTTAAACTTTCTTACCGTAAGCTTAAACCAGCCCGAAACTGCATTATATAAAGGTAAAAACTTTCTGTTTTCGGCACTTCTTTTAGTTATATTTCTTGAAAGTGCTCTAAACAAAAACCATGCAAATATCGCAATCTCTATCAGCGTAAGTATAAGGCTTGCAAGCGGGTCAAATACAAACAAATTTACAAACCAAACAAGCATACTTGAAAAAAATATTACATTATTAAGCTTATCTGTACCATATCGGCCCTGCATAAAAACCATAATTTTCTGAATTACATTTTGCATTAAAATCATCCCTTAAAACTGTAAAACTCTTAATAATATATGAAATCAAAATAACTATTTATTCAGTAACGGTAACGGTTATGGTTTCTTTATCCAAACGATGCATAACATCTTCAACCTCGTAAGTAACAGAATATGTGCCTACTCGTGAAGTAACAACATTACCTGTCATAACAATACTTTTTGTAATATCATTTCCGCAGGTATCCTTAGCAGTAACACCGCTTAAAGGATTATAGCTTTCACCCTTTTTAACAGTACAATCCTTCATTCCTGTAATTTCAGGTTTCATATCCTTATAAGGATTACTTTCATTATCATCTGTAGGGTCCCAACCAATTGAAAAATCAGTTATTCTGATTGGTTCAGGCTTGCCAAGCGGACCGGGATTATCGTCATCATAAATTGTAACACCTGTACCCGGAGGGCAATTTTCATATATCCATTTTACATCGGCAGTTTCCATACGAACACAACCAAGAGATGCATCTACACCGAGCTTATTAAACTCCTCAAGCTCAAGCATATCTGACTGAGGATAATAGAACGGAACTGAATGGAAAAGATAGTCACCTGAAATACCGCTAACATAATGACCATACACATCGCCGTATAATGCGTGCCATTCATTTCTGAAATAAATTGAAAAATCACCTGTAATAGTACCATTATTAAGACCGCAGGAACTTATCATTGCACGAACAGGGATTGTATATTCACCGTTTTCGTCAAAAGTATATGCAGTAACGCAATTTTGACTGCGATTAACCTTCAAATAATATAGATTTCTACCAAGGTTAATAAAGTTTGCGTGATTTTCCTCTAAAATATCCTGATTAGCTAAAATACAGGTTGAATATCCGTCATAAATAAAAGGCTCTTCCTCAGTAACAGTCACAGAATAAGTAACCTCTCTGTTATCAGAAAAAACAGCAGTAATCGAACCATTACCTTGACTTATTGCGTCAATCTTACCACCACTGTCAACAGTAACAATATCAGGATTATTACTTGTCCATTTTACAAGCTTATTTTCATCTTCACCAGACAAAACAACAAGCTCAGTCTTACCCATACTTAGCGAAATTTCCTTACCTTCTTCAACTACAACAGTTGCAGGTGGATTTGTCGGCTCGGTAGTTGAAGATGCTTGCGTAGCGGCAGGTTGCTCGGTAGTCTTATCACCAAATATTCCAACTAAAAAAATTGTCAGCATTGCCGCAAATATCAAAAAGACTGCTACAAGAAATAAATATAGCTTTTTATTCATTAAAATCTTCCTTTTCAAGAATTTACAAAATATTCAATTTCTCTACATTACATTATAACTTTTTTTTAAAAATAACGCAAGATGTATTTTAAAGTTGACAAAAATATGGTACTATATGTTGTAGTAAATAATTAATTTATTGGCAGATAGTCAAGGAAACACTGATTAAATCGTTTGTGCATATTGTGCCGTTAGATTTTTCGACAGGTTGCTCAAATAAACCGCAGTAATGCTGACACATTCCGAGGATTTTTTGGGTAAGCTGGCGGGAAATATGCAAGCAAGATGTGCAAACAGCTTTTAGCGTGATTTATTCAGTGGTTCCTCAATATTTATGCAGGAGATAAACTTATGGCACATCCTATAAAACATTTTTTAACAATAACCAAACACCGGAATCAGGTAATTGTAAATTGTGCAAAAGCAGGAATATTTTGGCAGGGTTTGAGGCACGATTTATCAAAATACTCACCAACAGAATTTATCCCCGGTGCTAAATATTATCAGGGAACACGCAGTCCAAACGAAAAAGAAAGAGAGCTGTTTGGTGCTTCAAGGGCTTGGATGCACCACAAAGGCAGAAACCGACATCACTATGAATACTGGAATGACTACAATCCAAAAACAAAGCAAATTGAAAATGTAGAAATGCCTGTAAGATTTGTTATTGAAATGTTTTGCGACAGAGTAGCCGCAAGTAAAATATATAATGGTAAAAACTATACTGACTCACATCCCTACGAATACTTTTGTAGAATAAAAGGTAAGCATCGTATGCATCCAAAAACTGAAGAATTATTGTGTAAGCTTCTTGAAATGCTTCGAGATGAAGGTGAAGAAAAAACATTTAAATATATAAGAATCCTAAAAAAATAATTTACTTTTAATAAAATCGAAATTCAAAATGCAACAGAGTGTTGCATACAATTTGGGTAGACAGTTTAATTTATTTCAAATTTCTATGCCCGACAGAAAACAAAAGTTTATCGGGTCAAGGGTTGAAAAACCTTATGGAATTTTAAAGAGCAAAGCCCTTTAACCCCTAAGAAATTCATAAAAAACTTAATTAACCTTAAATCTGCAAGAATTTCATCCTCAATCCACATTACTTTAAAAAGGCTTGACCGAAGCTTTTTTCGCTTAGATTAAACATCTGCTCAATCTAACAATTTTTGTTTTTTACTATAAACTAAAAACAACAGCCGCAAATTCACATTGGAATTTGCGGCTGCTTTTTATTTAGAACATAATAATTAAGAACTGAGAAACTAGTACAACTGCAATTAAAGCAATTGGATATGTTGCGGCATAAGCAGCTGCAACATCCTCAGTACCTGCAACATTGATAAGTGTACCAAGGGCAGGTGTACTTGTCATACCACCGGTAATTGAACCGAGGTTATTAAGCATTGGGAGCTTGAGCACATACTTTGCAAAAAGATAACCAAGTATTAATGGCACAATTGTCATAATAACACCATATACAAAATACATAGCATTAAAGTTAGCAACAAAGTCTGCACCACCAGGAATACCTGCGCCAACAAGGAAAAGAACCAATCCAAGCTCGCGGAAAAGCTTAAGTGTTGATTCTTCAGGCATAAGGCTTACCTTACCTACTCTGCCAAAATGACCGAGAACAAGTGATGCAAGCAAGCAACCACCTGTTGTTGTAAGTGAGAAGCAAGTACCTTCAAGACCATCAGCACTCATAGGAATTTTAATCTTACCTAAAACTGTACCAAGAATTGCAGCAAGTGCAAATACACAAACACCCATATGGTCAAGGTGGAGAAGCTTAAGAGTTTTCTTTGTTTCTTTCTGCTTTGCAGGTGTAGTAATTTTAGCTCTTTCTGCTTTCATATCTGCCTTTGTAAGCTTTGGAATAAGCTGAACAAAAAGAACAACACCAACAACACCGAAGATATAAGCAATACCGTGACCTACAGATACAAGGCTCTGGTACTCAGGAGCAACAGTTGCCTTAGCGGCACTGAATGCAGGAGTTGATGTAAGTGAACCTGAAAGCAAACCTACAATCATAGCTACAAAACCGTCAATATCTGTAATTGTATCTGCACCATAGCCAAATACATGCTGACCAAGCATAATACAACCAAAAGCCGCTAAACCACCGGCAATAATAACGATAAGACCAAGTAAAACATAAGACTTAAAGTTCTTTTTCATATTTCCAAAAAACTTAGGTCCTGCAATAAAGCCTACGCTTGTAACGAAAAGAACAAGTCCAAAGCTCTCGATAATCTCAAGCCATTCGTGGTTAAATTCAATAGGAGCCGCACCGAATGCATCTGTCATAAAACTTGAACAGAAAATCGCACCAAAAAGAAGTGCAATAATAAACACACCTGCATCACCTAAAGAAACGCCTTTAATTGTAATTCTACCAAGTGCATAGCCTACAAAAAGTATTGCAAACACGCAGAAAAGGAAGAATGAAATACCCGTAATGGGGATAACACCGCCAAAAAGATTCATAAGCTTAAAAGTCCTCCTTAAATATTTTTATTTTACTCTAAACATTTTTATATCTTTACAAGCAGATTGTGTTCTGCATAAATACAGAACACAATCGCAGAAATATTTTATGTTTTTAAAATCTCTTATTATCAGATGCTTTTAGCATTTTTTGTGTAGTTTGGAAGAAGCTTTGGTGAAACTGCCTCAGTTTCAATTCCTGCACCTGCAATTTCATTTTCAAAAGCTGTTACATGGTCAAGATTGAGCTTGCCAACTGTTGTTGTAGCAGCCTTTGCAGCCGCACTCTTACCAGCACTACGACCAAATACGATAATATCAAGTAAAGAGTTACCCATAAGACGGTTCTTACCGTGGATACCACCAACAGCCTCACCTGCAACAAAGAGGTTTTCAACATTTGTTGTCATACAGTCAGGAGTAATATCCAAACCACCGTTCTGATAGTGAAGTGTAGGATAAACAAGGATTGGCTCCTTGCGAATATCAATACCGTACTTCTCAAACATACGCATCATAGCAGGGATTCTCTTTTCGATTGTGCCTTCACCGCCGATTTTCTCAATCATTGGAGTATCAAGCCAAACACCGAAGCCATTACCTGTATCAATGCCGTTTTCTCTAGTACTGCACTCACGGATAATTGAAGCCGCAGTTACATCACGAGTCTCAAGTGGGTGCATAAATACTTCGCCGTTCTTATTAACAAGCTTAGCACCAAGTGAACGAACCTTTTCAGTTACTAATGCACCGAAAATCTGCTCTGGGAATGCCGCACCTGTTGGGTGATACTGAAGTGTATCAGCATAAAGAAGCTTAGCACCTGCACGATAGCCGAGTACAAGACCGTCAGCTGTAGCACCATAGTGGTTAGATGTTGGGAAGCCCTGATAGTGCATACGACCTGCACCACCTGTTGCAATGATAACTGTCTTAGCTCTTGCAACTAAAAGCTCCTTTGTTTCCATATTCATAAGAACTGCACCGGCAGCGTTGCCGTTTTCGTCCTTAATAAGCTCAATAGCAGATGTAAAGTCAACAACAGGAATACCACGGTTGAAAACTTCGTCACGGAGAGTTCTCATAATTTCTGCACCTGAATAGTCCTTTGCAGCGTGCATACGCTTACGAGATGTACCGCCACCGTGAGTTGTAATCATTGTGCCGTCTGTATCTTTATCAAATTCAACGCCGAGGTTGCTGAGCCACTGAATAGCCTCAGGAGCATCGCAAACAAGCTTTGAAAGAAGATCTCTCTTAGCAGCAAAGTGACCGCCACCAAAAGCATCTACAAAGTGGATAGCAGGTGAATCGTTTGGCTTATCAGCAGCCTGAATACCACCCTCAGCCATCATTGTGTTAGCATCACCGATACGGAGCTTTGTAACGATCATTACATTTGCTCCTGCCTCGTTAGCCTCAATAGCAGCAGAAGAACCTGCACCGCCACCGCCGATTACAAGTACATCAACATCGTAATCAGGGTTTGTAAGGTCAACGCTGTCAGCCTTAATACGGCTGTGAGCGTGAAGCATTTCTGCTAACTCAGTAGGAACCTTCTCGCCCTTGTTTGGACCTATTTTAAGAATTTCAAATTCGTCAGCCTTGTAGTCAGGATGATATGCAGCAAGAAGCTCTTCCTTCTGTGTTGCAGTCATACGCTCAGGCTCCATTGCAATATTCTTTTCTCTTGCCGCCTCAACAGCAGCAATAGAATTCTGATACTTTTCGGAATACATCAGCGTTCCTCCTTACTTCTCAATTTCTCTTGTATTATAGAGTTCTTTCATCTCTTCGATTGGCTTCTGCATAAGAGCCTCGATAAGCTCTGTAAATGTGCCGTCCTTAATCTCCTGAACTCTTTCGTCAAGATGACCGCAACCAGGAGCTAAATACTTACCGTTAATTCTTCTTGCAAGCATAGCAACCTGTGGATGTGAAATACCTGCAGGACAACGAGATGAACATACACCGCACATAACGCAGTCAAATGACTCCTCAGCACACTTTTCAAAATCGCCACGCTGAGCATAAGCAATGTACTGCATAACATTAAGACCCTGAGTACAGCTCTTTGTACAAGCGTTACAGCCGATACAAGCGTAAATTTCAGGATAAAGCTGCATCATTACAGCCTCAGTTGGCTTGATTGTTTCCATATCATAAACCTGCTTAACAAGTGGGAAGAAAGGAAGAGTAGCAATATACATATTGTCCTCAACCTTAGTCTGGCAAGCAAGACAAGCTTTAAGCTCACGGTCACCCTTGATACGATAAATTGTAGCACAGGCACCGCAGAATCCGTTACGGCAGCCGCAGCCTCTAACGAGCTGATAACCGGCATACTCCATAGCACTCATAATAGTTAAGTTGTCCGGAACTTCATACTTTTTTCCGAACAGAAAAATATTTACCATATTCTCCATGATATTACTCCTTTAATACTCATCAGGTAATTCGTCAAGTTCATCAAAACGGAATACCGGACCGTCTTTACAGATATACTTTGAACCTACATTACATCTACCGCACTTACCGATACCGCACTTCATACGCATCTCAAGAGTTGTATAAATCTGGGTTTTCTCAAAGCCAAGTGAATAGAGTCCGTCCAATGTAAATTTAATCATAATAGGAGGTCCGCAGAGAATTGCTGTTTTGTCTGTATCAAAGCCAAGTTCCTTAACATAGTTAGGAACAAAGCCTACATGACCATCCCAGCCCTCCTGCTCACGGTCGATTGTAAGGTGTACATTTACACCTGCATCATTTGACCACTCTTCAACAATTTCGTTATAATCAAGCAAATCTTCCTTGCTTCTTGAACCGTAAACAATATCAATCTTACCGTACTTATCACGATAATGACGGCAGTAATTGATTACTGAACGAAGCGGAGCAAGACCTACACCACCTGCGATAAAGAGGAGGTTTTTGCCTGCAAACTCATCATCAACAGGGAATGGCTTGCCGTAAGGTCCACGGATTGTAACCTGCTGACCAGGCTCAGCCTGATGTAACCACTCAGTAACACAGCCACACTTTTTGATTGAAAATTCCATAAATTCCTGATTTGTAGGAGAAGATGTTATAGAGAACATAGCCTCGCCCACACCCGGAATTGAAAGCATTGCACACTGACCCGGACGATGCTCAAAAGGCTTTACGCCGTCAGGAGTAACAACACGGAAAGTTTTAATATCGGGTGTATCTATACGAACATCGGTAATAACTCCGAGCTTCGGGATTAATGCCTCTTCACGATTATTCATTTACTTTCCCTCCGATCGTTTTCATTACTTTTACAATATTCATTGAAATAGGACACTTTGCTAAACAGCGACCGCAACCTACACAGCTGAACATTCCATCATATCTTTCAGGATAATATACAAGCTTGTGCATAAAACGCTGACGGAAACGCTCTTTCTGAGTAAGACGAGGCTGACCAGCTGACATCTTTGTAAAATCAGAATACATACAAGAGTCCCAACAACGGAAACGAACTACGCCGTTGCCTGTGTTAAAGTCCTTAATGTCATAGCACTGACAAGTAGGACATACAAATGTACAAGTACCGCAACCAAGACAAGACTCTGAAAGCTCATCCCAAACAGGAGAATCAAAATACTTGTCTGTATTACCTGCACCAAATTCATTTGTTGTAAGGTCTGCAAGAGGAAGCTTTTTCATAATTGCAGAAATCTTTTCCTTTTCTGCATCTGCTGAATCGTCAGCACACTCCTCTGTAAGAGCAGAAATCTTGCTAAGAAGAGCCTCGCCCTTTTCTGTATTGCTCTGCCAGAAAAGCTCTGTTTCAGATTTCCATACAGAAATGTCGCCTGCAGGCTCAGCAGGATTTATACCGAAAGTCTGACAGAAGCAAGTTTCTGTTGGTCTTGAACAAGCTACTGAAATGATTACGCCGTGTTCACGACGAGAAGCATAGTAGCTGTCAACAGGGTCATACAAAAATACTCTGTCAAGAACATCAAAGCTCTTTACATCACAAGCACGAACACCGAAAACAACAAAGTCTTCTTTTTCGTTTCTTGTGTCGATGATTTCTATATTCTTGCCTGAGGTTTTAAACTCTACAAGATTTTCAGTCTGTGGGAAGAAAAATTCCTTTGGACTTTTAACTGTATTTAAAGCCTTGCTCCACTCAAGACCTTCCTGCCACTGCTTAAAGGAAGTCTTTCCGTCAGCACCGTCAACAGGAAGATATAACTCAGCTGATTTTGCAATCTCAGCCAATACAAGGTTTAAAGAATCAAGAGAACATTTACGCATCAATATCCCCCCTGTTAAATACATCACATGGCTCGATATCCTCTGTTGTGTAGTTTACAAGCGGAGCTCTTGAGCCAACCTCGGCACCTGCCTGATAATCACCATAGAACTCATTAATATCCTTAATGAACTTACGGTTAAGCAAGTGAAGCGGAATCTGCTGAGGACATACTCGTGAACATTCACCGCAGTCTGTACAACGACCTGCAACATGGAAAGCACGAATAATGTGGAACATTTTTTCCTCAAAGCTATTTGAAGCCGCTTTGTTTTCAACACCTGAATCAGGGTTGCCGAATACACACTTTTCACAAGTACAAGCAGGACAAATGTCACGACAAGCATTACAACGGATACAACGAGAAAGCTCGTTCTGCCAGAATGCAAAACGCTCGTCAGGAGTCATAGCCTCAAGCTTTGCTACCTCATCAAAGCGGTTTGAATCGAGAACATCGCCGTCCTCGCCCATAAGCTCATCATAAGCAACATGCTTTTTACTCTTACAATTTACACAACGCTCAGCAAGAGCATCTGCAAATGAAACCATTACAGGCTCATCAGCATAAAGTGTAGTTACAGCAATCTGCTCGCCACTGCAATCAATTGAAGAAATGCCGTCGCCGCAAATTTCCTTAATTTTATCAATATCTGCCATACCCTCGCAAGGAATACCAACAGCATATACCTTTTCACGGTCAAAACGATGCTCTGTAAGGAGCTGGTTAAAGCTATAGGTATCGCAAGGCTTTAAGAAAACAAGAATCTTGCCTTCGCACTTACGAGTTTTTGAAACGAGGTATTTTGAGAAGTTAGCACCACAGAAATCATTCCATACAAAGCTATCCTTTAATTCCTCTGCAGTTTCAAAAACAGCAGGAGTAATATCGTAATCGAACTCGCCCTTTTTCCAGCCGAGTACACAGCTTACAGTTCCGTCTGTAAGCAGAGAAACTGCTTTGTCGATTAACTGGTCACGTGTTATTTTTTGCATCGCAGATCCTCCAATCTCTTGTTTTCACCGAGAGCTGCAACCTTCTCAGCAAAATCATTCATAGTAGCGGCAAACTTAGCACCCTCAGCCGCAGAAACCCATTCAACACGGGTACGCTCTCTTTCAATGCCGAGGTAATCGAGCATTGAGAAGAGAAGAGCCATACGACGACGAGTATAGTAGTTACCTGAAGTATAGTGGCAGTCGCCCGGATGGCAACCGCAAAGAATAACACCGTCTGCACCACGCTGGAATGCACGAAGAATAAACATAGGATTTACACGGCATGAGCATGGAACACGGATAATTTTTACATCAGCAGGATAGCTAAGACGGTTGTTTCCTGCAAGGTCAGCACCTGCATATGAACACCAGTTACAGCAAAATGCTACGATTAAAGGTTTATATTCGCTTATTTGCATATAGCATCTACCTCCGCCATAATTTGTCCGCTTGCAAAGCCCTTAAGGTCCATAGCACCTGATGGACAAGCAACAGTACAGCAACCACAGCCCTGACATACAGCAGGATTTACAACTGCAATTCTTCTGATAGCTGTTGTTCTGTCAGGCATACGGAACTCTTTATCCTCATAAGTGATAGCACCATAAGGACATACTCTTTCACAAGTAGAGCAACCATTACACATTAATTCGTTTGACTGAGCAACACATGGATTTCCTGTAAGCTTATCTTTTGCAAGAAGTCCGATTACCTTTGATGCAGCCGCACCTGCCTGAGATACTGTTTCAGGAATATCCTTAGGACCCTGACAAGTACCTGAAAGGAACACACCGGCTGTTGGGCTTTCTACCGGACGAAGCTTTGGATGAGCCTCTGTAAAGAAATCGTTTGTATCCATACTTGCTGTAAGCATTGTAGCCAATGGTCTTGCAGACTTATCAGGCTCAATAGCAGCAGCAAGAACAACAAGGTCTGCATCAATGTGCAGCTGCTTGTTTGAAAGAAGGTCGGAAGCCTGAACCTTGAGCTTGTCGCCCTCTGGAACAACCTTACCTACCATACCCTTAATGTAGTGAACACCATATTCCTCAACGGCACGGCGATAGAACTCGTCAAAGTTCTTACCAGGTGTTCTTACATCAATATAGAATACATAAACATCTGTATCCGGGTATTTATCTCTTGTAAGCATAGCATGCTTAGCAGTATACATACAACAAATTTTGGAACAATACTCTTTACCCTTTTCTGCACAAGAATCACAACGAGAACCTACGCACTGTACAAATACAATTGTGTGTGGGTGCTTGCCGTCTGACGGACGGAGAAGCTTACCTGCTGTTGGACCTGCAGCATTTGTTAATCTTTCAAATTCAAGAGATGTGATAACATCCTTTGACTGATTGTAAGCAAATTCATCAAACTTATCCATACTGATTGGATTAAAGCCTGTAGCAACTACTACTGCACCGTACTTTTCGTTGATAAATTCGTCTTTCTGTGTATAGTCAATAGCACCTGCGGCACAAACCTTTGAGCAAACACCGCACTTGCCGTTTTTGAGCATATTACATTCGTTAGGGTCGATAGTTGCAACCTTTGGAACAGCCTGTGCAAATGGAATATAGATTGCACTGCGGTTATCCATACCAAGGTTAAACTCGTTAGGAACCTTCTTGCGAGGACACTTTTCAACACAAGCACCACAACCTGTGCAGACATCTTCCTTAACGAAACGAGCATTCTTTTTGATAGTAACATCGAAGTTACCTACAAAGCCCTTAATTTCTGTTACCTCACTGTATGAGAAAATACGGATTTTCTCGTGCTGTGAAACCTCAACCATTTTTGGTGTAAGAATACAAGCCGCACAGTCAAGTGTTGGGAAAGTCTTATCAATCTGAGCCATCTTGCCGCCGATTGTAGGCTTTTTCTCAACGATATCAACAGGGAAGCCTGCATCTGCAATATCAAGAGCAGTCTGAATACCTGCAATACCGCCACCGATAACTAACGCACGCTTTGTAACAGGAGTTTCGCCTGCAACAAGCGGAGTATTAAGATTTACCTTTGCAATAGCAGCCTTACCGAGGATAATAGCCTTTTCTGTACCTACAGGCATATCCTTGTGAACCCATGAGCACTGCTCACGGATGTTAGCGATTTCAACCATATATGGGTTAAGACCGGCAGCTGATGCAGTTTTACGGAAAGTAGCCTCATGCATACGAGGTGAACAAGAACATACAACAATACCTGTAAGCTTATGCTCAGCTACTGCCGCCTTGATCATATCCTGACCTGCCTGAGAACACATATATTGATAATTTGTGGAAAAGACTACGCCCGGCTCATTCTTTAGAGCTTCGGATACAGCCTCAACATCAACAGTACCTGCGATGTTACTGCCACACCAGCATACAAAAACACCAATTCTCTGCATTTGTCTTTTCCTCCTTACTTACTATATTTTCTGAAAGCACTTACAATTGCCTGCTGTGGCATATCATCATCAAGCATAGCAGGAACATCGTCTGCCTTAAGGTGGTTACCACCCTGCTTACGGATAGCCGCAAGGCGAACAGCCTCAACGAGCTTTGCCGGCTGAACACCACGAGGGCATCTGTCGATACAAGCAAAGCAAGAAAGGCACTTGTAAAGTGACTCTGAGTTTAATAATGGTTCAATGTCGCCGCACTCTACCATACTTACAAACTGATGTGGATGGTATTCCATTTCATCGTAAGCAGGGCAAGTAGCAGAACACTTACCGCATTTCATACATTTTTTTGGATTTACGCCACTCATACGGAGTAGCTCTTCCTGAAGATACGCATTGTTATTACTCATTTGTATCCTCCTTTACGCCCAAAGCCTCAGCAAGAAGCTCTGTGAAATAAATAACCGGAATATCTGCACCATTCTTAACAAGATTATAACGGCAGAGTGGGCAAGCAGTTACCATTTTCTCAGCACCTGCACTCTTTGCATTGTCAACAACTGCGTTGCTCTTCTTTTTAGCAAGAGCTGGGCTTTCCATAGCAATGTAGCCACCGCAACACTCGTTACGAAGTGCGTATACAACCGGCTCAGCACCGATAGCACGGATAAATTCTTCGATTATGCTTGGATTCTCAGGATCATCCATATGCATAACTGTATTTGGTCTTAAAAGAAGACAGCCGTAATAAGCCGCAATCTTCTGACCCTTTAAAGGATTAACTACCTTTTCTTTGATTTTATCAAAACCAACAAGGTCACGAAGCATTTCAAGGTAATGATAAACCTGTGTTTCGCCGTTATATGGTGACTCAGGCTCCATATATCTGTTTACCTTTGAAGCAAATTCTTCGTTATTCTGCATTGTATAGTTAGTCTGCTTAATAACATTGTGGCAAGCAGAGCATACTGACACTAATGCCTGTCCCTTATCACGAGCTTCCTTTAAAGCACGAACAGAGGACAATTTAGTGGCAATTTCATTTTCAGCAGTAGTAAACACACCACCGCAGCACTGCCAGTTTTCGATTTCTTCCAAAGTTACACCCAAAGCTTCTGCTGATCTGCGAGCGTAAACATCGAGATCAAGAGCTTTATTTTTAAGAGTGCAACCGGGGAAATAACTAAGTTTCATTTTATTGCCTCCCGCTTATAATTATTAAAATTATAAAATGGTTGATTAAAGAGTAATGCTGTTGATTACAGCCTTTAAGCTGTCTGCACTTGCACGGAGCTGACCTAACTCAACATCGTTAAGTGGAAGAAGAATCTTGCTGTGAGCACCGTCCTTACCTACAACATTGAGGATACTAAGACATACATCTTCAATGCCGTACTCGCCGTGAAGCATAGTTGAAACAGTAAGAGTTGTGTCGATACCGCCAAGTAAGCACTTGCAAACATGAGCTACTGACATTGAAACAGCATAGAATGTAGCACCCTTACGCTTAATAACCTCAGCGCCTGATGTACGAACATATTCCTCAACCTCATGATGCTGGAACTCAGGATACTTGTTCTCCATACCAAGAACAGAAGCACCGTAAGATTCAACAGGTACATTTGAAATGTTAGCAATTGACCATGGCACGAATAAAGAATCGCCGTGCTCACCAAGTACATAAGCGTGAACATTCTGCTGGTTTACTGAGTAATACTCAGAAAGTCTTGAACGAAGACGAGCTGTATCAAGGATTGTACCTGAACCGATAATACGCTGCTCAGGAAGACCTGAATACTTGCAGAATGCATAAGTAAGAACATCAACAGGGTTGCTTACGATAACATAAGTAGCATTAGGAGCATAACGAGTAATCTGAGGTGTAATTGACTTAATTACATTAACATTTGTCTGAGCAAGGTCAAGTCTTGACTGACCAGGCTTTCTTGCAAGACCTGATGTAATGATAACAATATCAGAACCTGCTGCATCAGCATATGTGCCTGAATTGATTGTGCAAGGTGTGCAGAATGGAACACCCTGACGAATATCAAGAGCCTCGCCAGCTGCTTTTTCCTCGTTAATATCGATCATAACGATTTCAGAAGCAAGACCACCGGTTGTAAGAGTGTAAGCAATAGTTGAACCTACGCAACCTGCACCGATTATTGTAACTTTGTTCATAAATAATTCCCTCTCTTTGTAATAAATAAATTTTTTTAATTTTTTCGCATATTAACCGTAACATCAGACTTAAAAAAGAATTTTTTCACTCAAAAATCCGACTACGGAAAACAGTAAAATATTCCGTACTATGCGTATGTTATTATTTTAACAAATTCTTCGACATTTTTCAACTACTAAATACTACAAATATAAAATAATTTATCCAACTACTTTTCCAGCTGATTTTTTCTCTATTTCAGGCAGTCGCTTACATATCATTCAGACGGCATAATTATGATAATAAAGATATACACCCGAGGGGGTATAGATTTTTTAAAATTAAAAAAATCTGCATTTTTAACCATTTACAAATCCCCCTTATAATCCGTTCAAAAATTTGACAAGCATATATTACATGCAAAAAAGCTGCCCTGAAATTAATCAGGACAGCTAAATAAGTTACATTACATTTCAGCAAGTGCTAATTGTATACTTGTAACATCTTTGATATTAACAATACCGTCATCGTTAAAATCAGCCTTTAAAAACTGAGTTTCGTCTGTTATATCAAGCAAATCATTGCCATTATTATCGGTCATGCCTGCAAGGTACTTTTGAAAATATGTTACATCGTGGATGTCAACATCATTATCGCTATCCACATCACCCTGCAACGGCCCTTTTTCGTAAACAGCCTTGATGATAGTATCCCCATAAATGCTTGTAATATCTTTATCCCAGCCAACAAATGTATATCCCTTTCTTACAGGAGTAAAGTCAGGCTCAGGAGCGGCTTCTCCGTCTTCAACCTCGAACACGCTGATTATATAATCGCTTTCAAAATCCAATTTTGAAATATCCTGCACATTACAATCCCAATCAACAAAAGCTACCGTATGGTTACTCTTTTTAGTAGTAACATATAACTGCTCGCTTTTATCTGACTCAGTTGTATAGTGGTAGGTTGTTACCTCAAAGCAATACTCTGTTTCGGGACTAAGATTTGATACGGTAAAAAAATTGTCGCTTATAATTCCGTTAGAAATTAGTGTACCGTTCATATACAGCTTATAGCCTGTTGCTTCACACACTGCATCCCAAAACAGTTCTACGGAATCGCTGTTTACATCTACAGCATAAAAGTTAGCAGGAGATTCAAGCATCGGTGCATTTACCGTAACACTACCACTGTTAGCAGTAACACTTATTTTATTAAAACCACCGTCTGCCATTTCCTTTGAAACCAGCTTTACTATACTTTTTCCGTAAGCTGCATCGTTTTTAATTTTAAACTCAGCATTAATAAGTGTTCCGGATGAGGTTATTGCACTACCTGTTGTTGTATAGCTGACAATAATTCTGCCAAGTATATTTTTATTAATTATGCTTGTTCCTTTAGAGGAAATCAACGCCCCTTTTGTTACAGACACAACATCGAGCACAGTCTTATCGTATTGTAGTTCAAAGTCACAAGCCTGCATATTACTGCCGGCTGAAATATTCACCGCAAGCTTTACAGTATCGCCTCTATTACCTGACTTGCTACTGAGTGAAAGCGTAGTTTCTGATAATGCAAAAGCATTAATAGGAACAAATTGCAGACATAGCACAAAAGTCAGCAACACAGCTATTATTCTTTTTTTCATTATTATATCACCTAAAATCCTATAACATTTCTCGGATTGACTGTCTTACCATTTTTAGTCATTGCAAAATGAAGATGAACGCCTGTTGATGCTCCTGTATTACCCATAACACCAATTGACTGTCCAACTGTTACAAACTGACCCACTTCAACGCTGACACTCTTAAGATGATGATACTTACTTACATAACCATCAGCATGTTCAATCCAAACATAGTTACCGCCAATTTGTCCGCCACACTTACAATATCTGTAAGAAAAACCTCTTGGGTCATTTTGGGTATATGGCTTAGAAGCATTGGTATGGTGTGAACAGCCAGCGAATTTCTTGATAACCTTACCGCTTGCAGTTGCCTTTACATTTGTAGAACCAACTAAGTCAACCGCAGTATGGGCAGAGCTGTAACCGGAAGTAATTCTATGATTATCTACCGGAATTATAAAGCTTGGAAGAACCGGCTTGGTAAAGGTAATATAATTTGCAGAAACATAGCCTACTACTCCGCTTGCAGTCTTAATGTTATACCAACCTGTCTGACCGCTCGCACCATGAGCAACCATTTCTCCGTACACGGTAACTTCTTCGTTATTATTAAGCTTACCTGCGGCACTATAGCTTGTTGACGGACCTGTTCTTACTGTAAGAGTAGTACCGCTTACATTGCACACATAGCCGGGTTTTGATGCATTTACAGTTACCATACATACAGGTCGGCGTTCACTGCTTGTACCTTTAATATAAATAGTAGCTGTTCCGTGACCCTTAGCAGTAACAAGACCGGTTGCACTTACAGTTGCCACCTTACTATCGCTTGTTGACCAGGTAATTGTATCTGTACCGCCTGTGATAGTTGCTTTAAGCTGAGCAGTTGCACCTGTTGCATTTAGTGTTACATTTGACTTGTCAATTGTAATACTTACAGGATTCCACTTTGCGTACAAGGTTGTATCGCCGTCTACCTTATCTGTATTAAAATTCCACTGATTAGAAAGTGAGCTTTCTTTATACCAGCCTGCAAAGCCATAACCCAGCTTTGTAGGATTTGACGGCTTAGTAAGCTTACTCTGATACTGAGCAACAATTTTATTTACTGCCGAACCGCCATTTGAATTAAATGTAATTGTATAATCATTAATTTTGTAGTGAGCGTATACAGTTGTTTCGGCTGTAACTGAACTAAAGTCAGTAATCTTACTGCCACCCTCTGCCGCTGTGTACCAGCCATCAAAGGTATAACCCTTTCTTTGCGGATCTGTCGGAGGTGTTGCTGTTCCGCCGTGAACAATATTTTGACGATAAAGCTCTTTGCCGTCAAAATCGCAGAAGATATAGTCATATCTTGCCATTTCATAAAGAGCAGTAATTACCGCATCATCAACAATATTTGTAGTATCTTTATCCCAACCGATAAATACATAGCCTTCTCTTTGAGGATCGTTTGGAACAACTGCATCCTGTCCGTAAAGAACCTTTTGTGTTTTGCCAATCACAGAGCCATCCCAATCCTTAAATGTTACCATACTGTAGGCTCTGTTTGTTTTTACTGTAAGCAACTCACTTTTTTCTGACTCTTTAAGTGAATTTACAGAAGTAATCTGAATATCATATTCAGTATTATGATTGATATAGTTATGTATTCTCGGTGCAATTGACGGATCACCATCAAAACCACCGATAGTTACAGAATTGTCGGTAAGCAGATAATTATTAATCTGCTCGCCGTTAAAGTATACATTGTAACCCAAGACATTTCTCATATTGTCCCAGGAAATTGTAAACTCATATTCACCCAAAGATGAAACCTTTACATTGGTAGGTGAATAAAGATGATAAATATAAAAATCATCGAGCATCTCTGCCGAATAATAAAGCACCTGTAATGCATCGGTAACAGTAACCATTGCATCACCGTTTACATCAGCCGCCTTAGCCTCTGCATCAGTCAAAGTAATTTCCTCTGTAGAAGCTGACAAAATCTTTAAAGCGTCAACAGATGTTACCTTATTATCAAAATCAACATCACCATAAAGCAAGTCTACTACCTCGACTGTGCCGCTTTCGGATGATGACATTAACGAATAGCCGTTAATATCGGTAAGCTCGGTAACATTAATATCAAGGTTAAGCTTTTCATTATAATCCTCAGAGGTAACAAGAAAATCAACCGAGAATATAGTACCTGCTTCAACAATCGGCTCCATTGTAACAAAAGAAACGATAACCTTATCGGAAACATTACCGTTAATGGCTGTCATACCGTTTATAAAAACTTCGCCTGCTTCGTAGCCTGTAACCAAAAGCTTACTTGAATCAAAAAGAAGCTCAATACCTGCTGAGGCAATCTGTGTATTTTCCGAAATTCTTACCTCAATATGCACTTCCTTATCGTTTACACCCTTTACCTTTGTTACGGTAAAGACCGCAGGGGAAGGCTCGGCACTATCGTACTCCATCGCCATAGCATTTATAGGAAACATACTTAATAATAATGTCAACGAAAGAATAACAGCTAAAAACTTATTCATTGATTTTTTCATAGCTTAACTCTCTCCTTTCAGCTTATAGCGGTAAACAGTTCTGGACTTAACCTCTCTGCTGTCTGTAGCATCGTAGGAATTATCTGTCCAGTCAGACCATGATGACCACTTGTAATAATTATAGTTAGTTGTTTTGGTTCTTGTCTGATAATACCATTCTGTATGAGTTACTGCAGGAACATATGTTGTACCGTTTTCAAACCAAAGCTCACCCGAATAGTAAATATACGAATTTGCTACATAGCCCTTATGACCTGAGTAAGTATTAACATATTTAAGTGGAGCTCTTTGAGATGTTGTATATTTATTTCCACCCATACTTGATGAATATGTATAGTAATAAGTACCGGCATTTGTGTTCCAATATCTATAGTAATAATAATTATAGAGGGTATATGCCGCCGCATCAGTAACAGTCTTATTATTTGTAATCTGTAAAGTGTCCGAAGCAGTAGGCTGATTTCTTGTCCAGCCAATATCTGTCCAAGCACCATAAGTTACATAAGAGCCGTTCTGAGTCCAACCGCTAAGTGATGATGAAGTAGAAGTAGTTGTACTCTTATCTCTGTAGCTGTACTGGGTTTTTGACTCAACCTCATAATCAGGATTATCGGCAAGTGTAGCATCTGTTGTCCACTCACCCCAAGTTACCCAATTACCGTATAATGTCATATTCTCCTGAACTACATCTGTATCAAAATTCCACTTTTTAGTAAATGTTTTATCCTGATACCAGCCCTCAAAATTATAATCCTCTCTGCTGTGGCTTTCAGGCTTTGCAATAAGAGTATTATAATCGTATTTCTGAACAATTACATCTGAGCCGTCAAGATAATCAATAACGACATCATATGTATTAATTTTATACTGAGCAATAAACTCGGTATCCTCGGTAATATTTGTTATAGGCTTATCCCAGCCTATGAATGTATAGCCTTTTCTTGCAGGAACCTCAGGTGCAACTGCATTAAGACCTGATAATACTATCTGAGTATCTAAAATAGTTCCGTCATAATTTTTAAACACAACACTACGGTCAGCCTTATTAGTACTTACGGTTACTTTTGTAGCTGAGTCTGACTCTTTAAGTGTATTTACAGACTTAAATTCAAAGTCGTGCTTTGAATCCTGAAGCAAACCTGTAACTGTATAAGTCTTTTCGGTTATCGGCTCGTCATTAATCTTGATACCGTCCATATAGATATTGTAGCCGATTGCCAAATTATTTGCAGTCCAAGTAAATGTAACATAGGTTTCATCCTTGTCGGAAACCTGAACATTTAAAGGACTTTCAAGATTAAAGATTGGAAAATCACTTATTTCGCCGGCTGAAAGTCGCAAAATAAGCAATGCATCAAGCGGAGTTATTTTATTATCACCGTTTACATCTGCACATAAAAACTGCTCAGAATCAAGATCTGTCAATTTTGAAGCCGCATACAAAGCCATCAAAGAATCTGTAGCGGTAATCATTTCTGATGAATTAACATCGCCAAAAGCGGTATTAATAAGAGTAATTCTGCCTTGATTTACTTTTGCAGGAATATCGTAAGCATCATAATCCTTTAAATCAAGCACTTCAAGATTTACAGGAATATCCTCATAAATCTCACCATTAGACAACTCTCCGATTACGGTAAATTCAACCTCAAACAATCTTCCGCCGTCATACATAGGAGTTGTATTGGCATAAGAAACCAGCACCATTCCCGATGATGCAATGTTTTTTGAAGTGTAGCCGTTTTTAAGCAAAAGACCTGTATCAACAGATGTTGCCTTTAGCTTCGAGGTATCAAAGCTGAGCTTAAACAAAGCCGCTGCAATTTGAGAATTTTCAGCCACATCAACAAAAATTCTTGCCGCTCCTTTTTCTTGTGAAAAAGTTGTACTGACCGAAAATTCGGCAGGGTCGTGATTAGGTTCCTCAAAGACAATTGACCCTGCATCTACAGGAATAATAAACATTCCTATAAGCATAGCAAAAACCAAAAGGCTTGTTAATAAACGCTTATACTTCTTTTTCATTTTTTCTACCTTCTTTCTTTTTTATTTTAATTATTAATAAGGTGCCGCCCACACCCAAAATAACCAAAGCTGATAAAATTATTATAACCGCCTTATTATTATCAGGTTGTTTAAGCTCCCCGATAGTTATAACGCTGTCTTTAGTTGCTGTATCTTTTTCAACTATATAAACTTCCTCGTACTTATCGACATTTTCATAATAAGCACCCTCTTTGTCGTCACTGTTTGACGGTGTAAGCTTTTCTATCTCTCCGTTTTCAGTTTTGCCAAAAACAGCTTCAAATCTTTCGTTCTTGTCATAAAGATTATCATCAGCTAAATCCACCGAAAAAATCGTGTGATTTTCGTTACCCAAAAGCTTATTTATCTCTGAAATAATTTCTTTGTCGGCAACCTCTTCTTTTTTATTATAAGAATCTTTGTCGCTCTCATTTTCAGGATTTTTCGTTGCAGTAGGAGTAGTTTGTTTTTCCGTAGTTGCAGACTCCTTGTTCTGTTCGGTTGTACTTTCAACCGCCTGATAATTCGGATTACTTACAACAGACTTATTCACCACGCAATCAACAGCTTCGTAATTACTGTCAACCGCCTCGGTAATATTTACCGAAAGAGCAATATCCTTTTTATCATAAGAACCTAAAAGGTTATATTTTACCGATAACACCGAACCGCTGTCTTTTAAAGCATCGGTATTTATGTACGAAACTATAATTCTGCCTGCTTGCTTGTCATTCCACTGCATAAGACCCGACTCAGCCGCAGAACCACAGGCAATGCTGTCTATAGTTAATGCATTACTGTCGTATAAAACCTCAAATCCCAATGCCGCAATATTTGAATTTTTTGAAACACAATAATCAACACTTAGATTACTGTCAGATTCAAGCTTGGCTTTTATATCAAACTGCACCTGCTCAGCTGCAGATACATTATAAATACCCATTAAACACAAAAGCACAACTAAACTTGATATTCTAATTAACCGTTGCACCGCTACACCTCTTTTATGCGTAATTTATACATTTTTACACTATTACATAAAATTACTATTATATATTTATATACTACACCAACATACAATTACTGTCAATACAAATTATATTAATATTGACTATATTTCATACACAAAATTATAATTTCTAATCAGAATTTTAAGGATTTTGCGTGGTGTTTTTTATTATCTAAGGTAAGTAATTATATTTACTTTTGTTAATCAAACCTACCATCTGCGTTATTTTTTCAATCCTCAGTCAGCTTCGCTGACAGCTCCTTTAATAAAGGAGCCTTTATTATTCGTGCAGACAGCACCTAATCATTTAATAACTTCTATAACCGAGCAATTTCCTATAAAGTAAAAAGTAGCGACAATATCCGAAAGCAAACTTTCAAACACTACCGCTACTTTTGTGTTTTTTATAATTTCGTAATTTCCTTATATTTTTTATACTGCACCAGCGGAAGTGTTACTCCTAAAATCAGGCACAATATTGAAGTAAAAGTACAAATTCCAAATATTATCGGATTGTTAAACATAATAATCATAAATAATATTGAAAAGGATAAAATGGTAAAAGCAATTGCAATTATCATTCTGACATAGTTACAAAATTCGTTTTTTATATCAGTTATATCTTTAACATATGACTTTTCAAATGATATATCATTATTTTCTGACTTTATTTGTATATCCGGCTTAATAAACATTTGGGTTAATTTATGGTATTTGCCACTAACAACTCTAAAATTAATGTTTTTATCTGAACCTATAAATACATCAAATTCAGATTTAACATAATATAAATTAGTATGCTCGTACCATTTTTCGCTATCATCCGTAAAATCCATTAACAAATAAGCAGATGTAAAAATATAAAATAACCCTTGAAATAAAATGGTTAATATATATAATCCAATATTTTAACGCCATATTACTTTCTTTAATTTTTTGCTCAACTGTTATATGATATAAGCCCTCTGTCAGTATATCAACGCACGCAACTTTATTCTTTCGAGTTATTGTTTTCTGTTCATCATTTACTGTAACTAAAAATTGTTCACCATCCGGAATTTTACCTTTAATTTCTAATATCAGAATTACACCCTATAAACAATTACTAAACTTTAGTTTTGTTTACGCAAAACATTACACCTAAACAAAAGAAATCATTACATTATAAAAAGAAACATAGAACCAATACGGAGCGGTCATAAAGGTAATAATCAATGCAGAAATTAGTCTTTTCTTTTTTGAAAAATCTATCTTACGCAAAGCAAACAAATAATTACCTATAAAAATAATCACCGCTGAAAGGATTACCGAGAATGAAAAATACAACATATAACCACTCTCGGTTAATGATATACGCGCAAAGAAAAACGGAGCACATATAATGTATTCTATAGAAAAATTAGATGTTTCAAAAGCACATATAATTATAGTAGTATACACGCTTATCACATATGATAGTATTGCAATTACCAAAGATTTTAAATACAGCTCCATTCCTATTTGCGTTTTTAAAGTTTCGCCGGCTATTTTTTTAACGATTCGCAACGCTACAAATTGTAATATACCGGCTAAAAGCAAACCAACACCATAATATACTTCAAGAAGCAATAGTATTTTTATTATTACTTCCAAAATATCATAAGTACTTATCATTAAATCATCTCCTTATTTTCAGCAGAATATTTTTGTACCCATCACACTACCAATTAATTTTCAGCAATTGAAATTTGCTCAATTTGATAACCTCGTTCCATATCTACCAAATCAGTTAAAGGAGGATACTTCAATACGAGTGTTAAGCAAGGAAAAACACACTCACCGTGATAAGTATACACATAGTTATCTGTACAGATAAAAGAATCAACACTATTGTATACATCTTTTATTTTTTTCGTTTCGCCTGTGTTAATATCCAACTTCCATAACTCTTTTGATAGAACACTTTTTGGGGTTGAATCATAATTACCAAAAAAGTACCCGGCATCTTTATTGGTTTCCAAACTTCCGATGTTATAATCGCCAAGTTTTTTTAAAACTCCTGACTTGACATTTACTGTATATATAGCATTGTCAAAACCTTCGCCATAAAATATTACATTATCGCTGCAGGGCAAAGCCGAAGAATATTCAAAAGTCAATTTAAAATCATCAATATTAAATACACATTCTGCCTTTGGTTTAAGAGTATTAATATCAAATGTTTTAATCGTAGCTTTAAATAAAGATTCTTCATAGTCATAAAATCTATAGATTAAATACAAAGTATCTTTTTGAAGCATAAGGCTGTGAAATATTTCTTTATCAGGAGTAAACATCGTTTCTGTCTTTTCAGTTTCAAAATCATAAACATATACCGAATAATTTTCATCGGCATAAAAAACTTTATCTTTTGCAGCTACATAATCCTCGCAATTCTCACAAATTATTTTTTCACTTTTTCCATCAAGCTCAGCAAGCATTAAATTTATCTTATCATTTGGGTCTGTAACGATTTGTTTTTGAAATTTTCCGTATACAATGCCACCATCACAAATGCTTCCACCTGTTTCAATAGTATCTATTGTTTTTCTGGAATTTTCACCAATAAAATCTATTTTACCTTGGTCATAGCTCTCATAAAATACATTTAATTTATTATTATAAAAACTCATTGCCCCAGTCGAATAATACGAAGTATCGCTATCAAACTTATAATCATTAAACTGTAGTGTTTTGAAGCCATAACAGTATATCGCAAAAAGCAAAGCAAGTAATAGCACTAAATAAATAGCTACTATGTATTTATGCTTAAATAATTTTGTTTTCATAATTTTTCGCCTCCTTAACATACAAATAAAATATACCGTTACTATCGTACTTCATAGTTACGGTATTATCGCCTGTAGAAATAGACTTTAGGATTCTGCCATTTTCCCAAGCAAAGGACACGACATTTTGCCTTATTTGTGATATATTTCCGTTGAGTCATAGCTAGATTCATAATTTATCAGTTCATCACATATTTTCTTTAGCCTCATAAATTCTTTTACAAGAACAAGTGTTTGGATAATTAACACCGAGGTGAACAATATACCACAAACGATTATCGCTATAAAATTATTGTTAAAAATACCAACTAATAATAATAACAAAAACATCAACTCACAAATTGATGCACAGGAAATAAATTTCTTAACATATTCAAAGTATGCGTTGGTTAAATTTACTTTATCTATGTCATAATCCGTTTTTATGGAATTTATATTATTGCATTTTATTTTAGGTAATTTTTTTATTTTTCTGTCATAATAAAAATATCCTTTATTATAAATAAATTCCAAATCTTTATCGTCATTTATGAAGACATTAAAGTCAGTTTTAATAACATAAGGATTTAATTTTTCATACCATTTTGAATCAGTGTTCATCAGTATGATATTAAAAACACCTTGAAATATCATAGTAAAAAAGAAGAATAAAATACTACCAAAAGTATGGTTGCTTTTACAAAGCTTTTGACAAATTTTAATATCGTAGTTTTTTATTTCGCTTAATTTAAAAACAGCTTGATTATTCTCACGACTAATCGTTTGCATTTCCTGTCCAACTGTGATATCAAAAACATCGTCTCCTATAAATTTACAAGAAATTTTTAAAGTCATAAATTAACCCCCATATAACATAATATGCAACTGCTCAATCTCCATCAAGACACAGAACCGTCCCCTGTCT
>JAXJSN010000112.1:0-3197 GCA_036310085.1 Ruminococcus sp. | reverse complement strand
TGCAAGCCTTTGAAAAGGCTTGACCGAAACTTTTAATTTTCACTTTGATAAAGCATCAGCTCAATCAAAGGAATTTCAATTTACCTAACGATTATAATTCTTATTAGTCTTTGTTTTCAACCAAGGCAAAAGAAAGTTCGGCACTTACACAAAGCTTGCCGTCAACATAACCCTTGGCATCAACAAAATAGAAAGCACCTCTGTTTTTTGTAAGAGTACAAACGCTTTCGAGAGTATCTCCCGGTTTTACCGGTGTTTTAAATTTTACATTATTCATCTTTGTAAAATATGGAGTGCAGTTTTTAACCTTGTCTGCAAGAAGACAACAGCTTGCCTGACCCATCATTTCGCAAAGAATTACACCCGGAACAACAGGATTGCCCGGAAAATGTCCGTTCAAAAAGAACTCGTTGCCTTTTATGGTATATCTACCCTTTGCAGTGTTTTCATCAATGCTTTCAGCTTCTTCAACAAGAAGCATATCATTACGATGTGGCAGAATATTCTTAATTTCTTCCTGATTCACGCTTATTCTCCTCAGTTAATTTTGAATAATGGCTGACCATATTCTACAAGCTCGCCATCCTTAACAAGAACTTCAACGATTGTACCGTCTTCTTCCGCCTGAATTTCGTTCATACACTTCATAGCTTCAACAATACAAACTGTATCGCCCTTTTTAACGCTCTTGCCTACTGCTGTAAAAGGTTCCTTGCCAGGTGCAGGAGCTGCATAAAACACGCCAACAATTGGTGAATTAATAGTTTTTGCATTTTCAACCTTTTCTGCAACAGGAGCAGAAACAGGTGCAGCTGCAGGAGAAGCTGCAACAGGTGCAACAACAGGAGTTGCAGAAGGAATTGTAACACATTGTTGAGATGGCTTTTCAAGTCTTACCTTTGAGCCGTCTTCCTTTTGAAGCTCAATCACAGAAAGCTGTGACTGCTCAAGAAGTGTAATTAATTCCTTAATTTCATCTATATTATACATAATAAATTCCTTCCCAATTCAAAATCAATTTACATCTTTTTGAATACGACACAAGCATCGTGTCCGCCAAATCCGAGATTTGTTGACATAGCAACATTAATATCACGCTTAACAGACTTGTTTGGAGTGTAGTTAAGGTCAAGCTCTTCATCAGGCTCCTCAAAGTTAATTGTTGGAGGAATTTCGCCCTCATAAAGTGCAAGTATAGCCGCAATAGCCTCTACCGCACCTGTTGCACCCAACATATGACCTGTCATTGATTTTGTTGAACTGATATTTGCATCATAAGCCTTATCGCCAAGAGCCTTTTTAAAAGCCATAGTTTCTGTAAGGTCGTTAAGATGTGTGCTTGTACCGTGAGCATTAATATAAATTTGAGCATCATCGGCAACATTTGCCTCTTTCATAGCAATTTCGATTGCCTTAGCAAGACCTGCTCCTTCCGGATGAGGTGCAGTTACATGGTGAGCATCACAAGTATTACCATAGCCGCAGAACTCAGCATAAATCTTAGCTCCTCTTGCTTTTGCATGCTCATATTCTTCAAGAATAAGCATACCAGCACCCTCGCCCATTACAAAACCATCACGATTCTTATCAAACGGACGAGAAGCCTTTTTAGGGTCTTCGTTTGTAGAAAGAGCCTTAATATTTTGGAAGCCTGCAATTGTAAGAGGAGTGATAACCGCCTCTGAACCGCCTGCAATTATTGCATCTGCGTAGCCGTCCTTAATTGCGTGGAAAGCCTCACCGATTGAGTGTGTACCTGTTGCACACGCACTGATAACAGAAAGAGATGTACCCTTTGCATTAAAACGAATAGCAACATTACCTGTAGCAATATTACCAATCATCATAGGAATAAAGAACGGAGATACCTTTTTGGCACCGCCCTTATCCATACCAACTGCATTTTTTACAAATGTCTGTAAACCACCGATCCCTGCACCGATATATACACCGAATCTGTCCTCGTCAATCTTGCCGAGAATACCACTATCATCAACAGCCTGCTGAGCCGCCGCAAGAGCGAAAACTGTATATGGGTCGAGCTTTCTAAGCTCTCTTTTCTCAATATATTTTTCAGCCTCAAAATCCTTTACAGTACCTGCAATATGAACCTTGAGGTCACTTGTATCAAAATCTGTAATTGTGTCTATACCACAAACACCATCAAGCATATTTTTCCACATAGTGGGAACATCATTGCCGACAGGTGTTACTGCACCAAGACCTGTTACTACTACTCTTCTACTCATAAAAACCTCCGATTAAAATCACATTGCAAGTCCGCCGTCAATTCGGATAACTTCACCTGTTACATAAGCCGCCTCGTCAGAACAAAGGAATGCTACAACATCAGCAACATCCTCAGGAGCACCGATACGCTTTGCGGGAATCTGAGCCTGCATTGAATCTTTAACCTTATCTGAGAGAACATTTGTCATATCTGTATCAATATAACCCGGAGCAACAGCATTAGCTGTAACGCCTCTGCCTGCAAGTTCCTTGGCTACTGACTTTGTAAGAGCAATTATGCCGGCCTTTGAAGCAGCATAGTTAGACTGTCCTGCATTACCTGCAAGACCGATAATTGAAGATGTATTTACGATTCTGCCGTAACGCTTCTTCATAAAATGCTTATATGTATGCTTAATCATATTAAATGTACCCTTGAGGTTTACAGCTATTACAGCATCAAAATCTTCTTCCTCCATATTGAGTACAAGCTTATCACGAGTGATACCTGCGTTATTTACAAGAATATCAAGACCGCCAAAATCTTCGATTACTTTTTCAACAACTTGTTGTGAAGCCTTAAAATCAGAAACATCGCAAAAATAATGCTCAATTTTTGTACCATACTGTAAAAGTTCTTCCTTTGCGGCAATAGCTCTGCTTTCGTTACTACCATAAAGAATTGCGACATTTGCACCGCATTGTGCAAGCTTTTTAGCAATAGCAAAACCTATTCCTCTTGAACCGCCTGTAACAATGGCTGTTTTATTTTCAAAGTTCATAATAACCTCCGAATCCGTGCATATATACACCTGAAAAACACTTTAATTTTTCAGGTTGAATATTAAATCGTTTAAGGGCAAGCCACAAAGGCTCCTTTAATAAAGGAGCTGTCAGCGAAGCTGACTGAGGATTGAAAAAATACGCAGATTCCTTGCAATCCTCCGTCACGGCAAGCCGTGCCACCT
>JAXJSN010000111.1:0-22784 GCA_036310085.1 Ruminococcus sp. | reverse complement strand
TCTAAAAAATACATACTACTAACATTTCAAGAACACCAAACAGATAAAAATGTTTTATATGACGGCAAAGCAAATTTCGTGTTTGCGTATATATTAGATGAAAATAAAATATTTACAAGTGAGAAAAAGTTTTATACAGTAGATGACCTGCATTTTGTTGCATACGACAGATGGCAAAATAAGGTTGTAGTGTTGGCAGGAGATAATAAGCTTTTTGTATATGATTTAAAAGGAAAGTTAATTTCGGAAGTAGTATGTCCTCGCAACTTATCTGTTGCATCTGCTGAAAAAGACGAGGTTGGTTATATACGAATTAAGTGTAAGCCGATTAATAGTGTTAATGATGAGGATGTATTAACATATTTAATTGACTACAATAGTTATGAATTAGTAAAAGACCCACTGTTTACTTAATAAATGCGGAATCTGTAAAGCTTACTCTGATACTTTTATATATCAGAGTAAGCAGTTTAATATTTTAATATTTGATTATAAAAAACTATTGACTAAATCGACCTTATATGATAAAATAGGTATACCTCTGAAAGGGGTTTATTTTTTGTGCCCTATTGAGGGAGGCTATATTATATTCCGAAATAACCGGGAGGTGCCGTTATGAGAGTTAAAATCACATTAGCCTGCACAGAGTGCAAACAGCGTAACTACAACACAATGAAGAACAAGAAGAACAGTCCCGACAGACTTGAGATGAACAAGTATTGCCGTTTCTGTAAAAAACACACTCCTCACAAGGAAACAAAATAATGGAGGTGCATTATGGCTGATTCTAAGCTTGAAGCAAAGAAGACTGAGTCTAAGAAGAAGGATTCTAAGAAGCAGTCTAAAAAAAGCAATAAGCCTAATGTTTTTCAAAGGCTTATTAAGTACCTCAATTCCTGTAAGGGTGAGTTGAAAAAAATTACTTGGCCGTCAGCTAAGCAGACAACAAAGAATTTCGGCATTGTTATTGCTGTAATCGTTATTGTTGGTCTTTTTATTTTTGGATTAGACTATGGTCTGCATGAATTATTCGGCTTAGTTATGACAACTTCTGCATAATCTGTGTTATTACTTCGACAGAAAGGAAGACAGTTATAATGGCAGATACAGAAGCAAGATGGTATGTAATTCATACTTATTCCGGATACGAAAACAAGGTTGCGGCTGACCTTATGTCAACTGCAGAAAACAGAAATCTTCAGGATATGATTATTGATGTTAAGGTTCCTACCGAAATTGTTACCGAAACAGTAGGTGACAAGACTAAGGAAATCGAAGAGAAGATTTATCCTTCTTATGTTTTCGTTAAAATGATATATACTGATGAAACTTGGTATGTTGTTCGTAATATCAGAGGATGTACAGGTTTTGTTGGTCCGGGATCTAAACCCGTTCCTCTTACAGATGCGGAAGTTTACAGAATGGGTGTTGAAACACGCAGCATTAAGCTGAACTATTCTGTTGGTGATTCCGTTCGTATCATTGATGGTCCGCTTGATGACTTTGTCGGTGTTGTAGAAGAGCTTGATACCGACAAAAACTATGTCCGCGTTGTTGTTTCAATGTTCGGACGAGAAACTCCGGTTGAGCTTGAGCTTGCTCAGGTTGAACCAATCGAAGAATAATTTAACGATAATTAGCTATTAAGGCTTTTTATTGGGAACTTTATGTTCCCTGTGGGAGGGACCCTACAAAGTGGTGTCCCGCAATTTACCACGAATTTTGGAGGTGCAAACACAATGGCTCAGAAGGTTGTAGGCTTAATTAAGCTACAGATCCCTGCCGGAAAGGCTACTCCGGCACCACCAGTTGGTCCGGCTCTCGGTCAGCATGGTGTAAACATTGTTGCGTTTACAAAGGATTTTAATGAACGCACAAAAAATGATATCGGTCTTATCATTCCTGTTGTTATCACAGTATACGCAGACCGTTCATTCTCATTCGTTACTAAGACTCCACCAGCTGCTGTTCTTCTTAAGAAGGCTTGCGGTATTGATAGTGGTTCAGGTGTACCGAACAAAACTAAGGTTGCTAAGATTACTCGCGAGCAGCTTACTAAAATTGCAGAGCAGAAGATGCCTGACCTCAATGCAGGTTCTCTCGAAGCAGCAATCAGCATGGTTGCCGGCACTGCAAGAAGTATGGGTATTACAGTAGTTGACTAATTATCCGGGTGGGAGGATATATCCGATTGACCACCTAACAATGGAGGAAAACTGATGAAACACGGTAAGAAATATGTTGACGCTGCTAAGCTCGTTGACAGATCTAAATTATATGAGTCTAACGAAGCTCTTGATACAGTTATCAAAACTGCAACAGCTAAGTTTGACGAAACAGTTGAGCTTCATGTAAAGCTCGGCGTTGATAGCCGTCACGCTGACCAGCAGGTTAGAGGTGCGGTAGTTCTTCCTAATGGTACAGGTAAAAATGTTAGAGTTCTTGCTATTTGTAAGGGTGCTAACGAAGAGCTTGCTAAGGAAGCTGGTGCTGACTATGTTGGTGCTGAGGATATGACACAGAAGATTCAGCAGGAAAACTGGATGGACTTTGATGTTCTTATTACAACTCCTGACTGCATGGGTCTTGTTGGTCGTCTTGGTAGAATCCTCGGTCCTCGTGGTCTTATGCCAAACCCAAAGGCTGGTACTGTTACTCCTGATATTGCCAGAGCTGTTAAAGAAGCTAAGGCAGGTAAGATTGAGTACCGTCTTGACAAAACAAACATTATCCATTGCCCAATCGGCAAGGTAAGCTTTGGTACAGATAAGCTTGCAGAGAACTTTGATGCTCTTATGAATGCTATCATCAAGGCTAAGCCAGCTGCAGCTAAGGGTCAGTATGTTCGTTCCGTTGCTGTTACATCAACAATGGGTCCAAGCGTACGCATTAACCCAGCTAAGTTTGGTGCTTAATTTTTTAATTTGCACATTTAATGTGTAAATATATAAATTCGCTGTTCTAAAGACAGTAGGTGCGTAAGCGTAAGGGTTATCCCGCCTGCCGAGGAAGATGCAAATTACTTGTTTTGTATTTTTGCAGCCGTCCACGGTAAAACGGACGGCTGTTTTTTTTGAACTGCGTTTTGCAACATCGTATTTGCGATGATGCCCTAAAAATTTTTGGAGGTGAATTAATCTTGCCAAGTCAGAGTGTTTTAGAGCAGAAGAAAGCAGTTGTTGCTGAGCTTACTGAAAGACTTAAGGGTTCAATTACAGGTGTAGTTGTTTGCTACGAGGGTATTAACACTGAGGACGATACAAAGCTCAGAAAAGAACTTCGTGAAAACAATGTTAAGTACACAGTTGTTAAGAATACTCTTTTATCAAGAGCTTGTGATGAAGCTGGTCTCGAGGGCATTAAGCCTGTATTAGAGGGTACAACAGCTATCGCTACAAGTGACAGTGAGTACGCTGCAGCAGCAAGAATTCTTTGTGGTTATGCAAAGAATCACGACAACTTTAAGGTTAAGTCAGGTTATCTTGATGGTGAAGTAGTTAGTGTTGATACTATTATCTCTCTTTCTAAGCTTCCTACAAGAGATGTTCTTCTTGCAAACGTACTCGGTGCATTCCAGGCACCAATCGCATCCTTTGCTCGTGGCGTACAGGCTATCGTTGACAAAGGTGGTGTAGAAGCTTGCTTAGCTGAAAAGGCTGCAGCTCCTGCAGAAGAGGCTCCTGCTGAGGAAGCCGCAGCAGAATAATCTGCTAATATTATTTTAAAAATTATCTAATTTAATTATATCGGAGGTAAATTACAATGGCATCAGAAAAAATTACTGCTATTATTGAAGAATTAAAAGGCCTCACAGTTCTCGAGCTTTCAGAGCTCGTTCACGCTGTAGAGGATGAGTTTGGTGTATCAGCTGCTGCTGCAGTTGCTGTTGCTGCTCCTGCTGAGGCTGGCGCTGCTGCTGCTGAGCAGACAGAGTTTGACGTAATCCTTAAGAGCGCTGGTAGCAACAAGATCGGCGTTATCAAGGTTGTTCGTGAGGTTACAGGTCTCGGTCTTAAGGAAGCTAAGGCTGTAGTTGACGGTGCTCCAAAGGCTCTCAAGGAAGCTGTTTCTAAGGAAGAAGCAGAAGCTATGAAGGCTAAGCTTGAAGAGGCTGGCGCTGAAATCGAATTAAAGTAATTCTATTTCCAAAAATTTTTGCCCGACAGATTTCTGTCGGGCTTTTTTGTTTTATAGTAAATTCGTCGGCAACGCTCGGGCATAGAAGGTTTATTTAATAAGGTACAGTATACACGAAATGCGCGCGAGGCATATGATATTTTATTTGTAATGTTTTAAGAAAAGTCTGAAAAGACTAAAAAGTTGGCAGGTAAAAGAATTTATCTGCCAACTTTTAATTTTATAGAGAGGAATGATTTATTTGATTCTTTGTTTGTAGAAATAAAGATATCATTAACAGATATTTTCATCATCGTTATCTTCATTACTCATATACGGAAATATATTTCTAAGTAAAGAAATATCGCCTTCTCTGAGAAGTGTATCATATGAATCCTTTTTACAGTTTTTTGCAAACTTCTCCATTAGCACAATTAAATCTTTTGAATTCATTGGAATTGCTCCTTGTTAATTGTTGCTTATAACTCGCAATAGTTGCCAAGAAAGCTAAATTCAGGCATTTCCTCGCTAAGCTGGCTTAGTAGCTCAATTACATTATTACTGTGAACATTGCCTGTAAAATCAAGATAAAATAAATATTCAAAGCTTTTGTCCTTGCGTGGTCGTGATTCTATTTTTGTAAGGTTAAGACCAAGAGAGTTAAAACGGCACAATAAACTGTAAAGTGAGCCTGTAACATGAGGGAGAGAGAAGCAGAGGCTGGTTTTATTGGCATTTTCAGGGATATAAAGCTTTTTAGATATAACAATAAAGCGTGTTGTGTTTGCGTTATCGTCTTGCAAATGATTGTCAAGAATTTTTAGCCCATATTCTTCTGCGGCTTTATATGAACAAATTGCGGCTACATTGAGGCGTTTTTCTAGTGCTACATCTCGTGCCGCAACTGCTGTGTTGCGACAAGGGGTAGCCTCAAAATTATTTTTAGCTATGTAATTGGTGCATTGCGAAATTGACTGCGGATGTGACCAAACCTTTTCTATATCAGCAAACTCAGATTGCGGTAAGCCTGCAAGACAATAATCAATCGGCATATCTAATGCACCTATAATATAAAAGCGGTGCTGTAATATAAGGTCGTATACGGCTGAAACAGAGCCTGCTGTGGAATTTTCTACCGGCAGAATACCAAAGCTTATTTCGCCCCTGTCAACCGCTTCAAATACATCACCAAAGGTTTTGTAACAGGTTGATTCGGCAAGAGGGAAAAGTCTTAGTGCCGCCTCATGGCTGTTAGCACCCTTTAAACCCTGATAACCTATCTTTATATTTTGAACCGGTATTGTGCTTTCAGCATTGTTGATTACAGCCTTTAAATCCTTGCCACTTTCAACGATATTATGCTGTAATGCCCTTGAAAGCTCCATAATATTCGAGTATAGCAACCTTGCATATGCACCATATTCGCCACCCTTTTGCTCTACGGAATTGAGGATTTCGTTTTCTCTTGCACCATTAAAAACAGGGGTATTAGTAGCTTTTTTATATTCGCCTACAGCTTTTGCACAGTCCATTCTTCTCTTAAAAAGCTGTATCAGCTCGTTGTCGATTTTATCTATTTCAACACGGATTTCACTTAAATTTTTCACCTTGCGACACTTCCTTTACATAAGATTGATAATTGCAATCGCTGTTACCGCTTCAATTACCGGTACAGCTCGGGGTACTATACATGGGTCGTGTCTACCGTGAATTTCAAGCGTTGTGTTTTCCTTTTTTTGCAGGTCAACAGTATTTTGCGGTTGAGAAATTGACGGTGTAGGCTTTACTGCGGCAGTAAACAATATTGGCATACCATTTGTAATGCCACCAAGGATTCCACCACAATTATTAGTTGTAGTTACAACCTTACCATTTTTGTATTCAAATGGGTCATTTGATTGAGAGCCACGCATTTGTGCAAGCTCAAAGCCTTTTCCAAATTCAATACCCTTTATTGCAGGAATACCAAATACAGCTTTGGCTATTACACCTTCTACTCCATCAAACATTGGCTCACCAAAACCTGCTTCTATTCCTGTTACGGCACATTCAATTGTGCCGCCTACGCTATCGAGATTTAGTCTTGCCTGTTCAACCTCATAACGCATTTTTTCTTCAGCGTTTTCATCAATAAGTGCAAAAGATGAATTATTAAGTTTTTCGATAAGACTATCATCTATATCTATTGGATTAAAGCGATTGTCATTTACACTGCCGATACTATTTATATGGGCGGCAATTTTTATTCCCTGACTTTCAAGTATCTGACGACAGATTGCACCTGCAAAAACGATTGGTGCTGTAATTCTGCCTGAAAAATGTCCACCGCCTCTTATATCGTTTGAGGCTTTGTATTTAACAAAAGCTGTATAATCACTATGCCCCGGACGAGGGCAGGCAAGTAAATTGCCGTAATCGCCACTGCGAGTATTTGTGTTTTCAATTACTGCACAAAGGGGAGCACCGGTTAAGGTATCGCCAAGCATACCCGAAAGCACCCTTGGTAGGTCGCTTTCTTTGCGTGGAGTAGCAGTTTTATCTTTGCCCGGAGCTCTTCGTGCCATTTGTATAAGCACTTTGTCCATATCTATTTTAACACCTGCAGGGAGTCCGTCAATTACAACACCGATTCCGTTGCCGTGACTTTCTCCAAATACAGATATTTTTATCTTTTCACCGTAAGTCGAGGACATTTGCCTTTCCTCCAATGCTGTTATAGTCTATATAAAAGTCAGGGTAGCTTTTATTTATGCTTAATGCGTATGTGCTTTCTATTTCGCTGTCTGCATTAGAAGCACAAACACCTGCCGACATAACGATTCTGTGGTCGTTACAGCCGTCTACAGTGCCACCTTTAAGCTTGTCGATTCCTTTAATTTCAAGACCATCCGAAAGCTCTGTTACATTGCCGCCTAAGCTGTTAATAAGGTTTGCTGTAGCTGTAAGTCTGTCGCACTCTTTAATGCGAAGTCTTTCGGCGTTAATTATTTTTGTTGTACCTTCCGCAAAAGCCGCACAAACGGCAAGGACTGGCACTAAATCAGGAATTTGAGATGCATCTATTGTAATTGCGTGCATTTTTTTACAGCTTACAGTAACGCTTGTGTTAGTACTTACAACCTCTGCACCAAATTCTTTGAGAATATCAGATATTTTTTTATCGCCTTGAGCTGAATCTCTGTTTACTCCATTTACTGTAACACTTCCGTTTATAGCTCCGCTTACCATAAAAAATGCCGCCTGTGACCAATCGCCATCGGTTGTGTAGTTTGTTGGGTTATAGTTTTGATTACCTTTTATATGCCAGCCGTATTCAGTTTGCTCAATACTTACACCGAATTTTGACATTGTATAAATAGTCATATTTATATAGCCGACACTTTCAATAGGGGAGGTGAGGACAATATCGCTGTCGCCATCAAGCAAAGGCAAGGCAAAAAGCAAGCCTGTAATAAACTGAGAGCTTACATTACCCGGAATTTCAAAGCGTCCGCTTTTAAGCTGTCCTGAAATTTCGAGAGGCAAACCACCTTCAGTTTTACACTTAACACCAGCCTTTGGCAGAGCCTCGGTAAAAATACCGATTGGTCTTTGCGGAAGTCTGCCACTGCCTGTAAAGGTAGCATTTACTCCGCCTGCAGCCGCAACAGGGATAAAAAATCTGAGTGTACTGCCGCTTTCTGAACAATCAAGCAGAGCAGTTTTATTATTTAGCATATTTGTTCCGTCAATTGTAAGAACATTATTTTCGATTAATGCACTTGCACCCAAAGCTTGTACACAGTTTATAGTTGCTTTAATATCGTTTGAAAGTGCAACAGGCGAAATAACGCTTTTGCCCTTGGATAAAGCCGCACAAATTATGGCACGGTGAACATCGCTTTTTGATGGGGGAGCAGTAACACTTCCGTTTGGTTTAAATGGAGAAAAAACTACATTTTGCATAAATACCTCTGTTAAGCTATTGTTATAAATTTTTCAAGCTCATCAAGACTTATTTTTTTGGTAAAGCTGTCGCCTATACTATTTAAAAGTACAAGGTTAATGCATTTGCCGGCTGTCTTTTTGTCGCCCTTTGCGGCTTCTGCCATAGCTTTAAAGCTTGCCTTATCACTTACAGGCAAACCATATTTAATGCAGATAGAAGCAATTTTTTCGGCTGTGCCTTGCGGTGTAATTCCTGCCTGCTCGCTTGCTTTTGTAATAAGCACCATACCGATTGCAACCGCCATTCCGTGGGAAATACCGTTGAAATTATATATTTTTTCAATTGAATGACCGAGAGTGTGACCAAAATTAAGTAGCATACGCTCACCTGATTCACGCTCGTCACGGCTAACGACATCTCGCTTGATTGAAACGCAAATTTCAATTACATCTTCAATGTGCTGTAATGCTGTACCTTTTGCCAGAAAATCAAAAAATTCGGCATCCTTAATGCAGCCGTATTTAATAACCTCTGCCATACCATCGCAGATATAATCATCAGGTAAAGTTAAAAGAGTATCAGGGTCAATGAGGACTGCAACAGGCTGATGAAAAGCACCGACAAGATTTTTGCCTTGCGGCAAATCTACACCTGTTTTTCCGCCAACAGAGGAATCTACCTGAGATAGCAAAGAGGTAGGAATTTGGATAAAATCAATACCTCTTAAATATGATGCAGCGGCAAAACCTGCCATATCACCTGTAACACCACCACCAAGGGCGACGATAAGGTCTTTTCTTGTCATTCTAAACTCAGCAAGAGTGTTGTACATTTCTGCGATTGTGCCGAGATGTTTAGATTCTTCGCCAGCCGTAAAGGTGTGTAGTTTAACGGCAAAGCCTGAATTTTCAAGCGACTTTACAATGCGGTTGCTATATATTGGAGCTACATTAGTATCTGAAATAACTGTAACCTTTTCAGCTTTTGAAAGCTTTTTTGCATACTCGCCGCACTTGTCTATAATGCCACGCTCAATAAAAATATCGTAAGGATTGCCGGTAGAAACATGGAT
Source organism: Ruminococcus sp. (assembly GCA_036310085.1). Classification (GTDB taxonomy): domain Bacteria; phylum Bacillota; class Clostridia; order Oscillospirales; family Acutalibacteraceae; genus Ruminococcoides. The sequence goes on along the minus strand of JAXJSN010000111.1, from coordinate 13,668 downwards.
TGTTTTCATAATTATTCCTCTTTATAATATCAGTAAGGATTTATTTGCTAAGTGAAAAATATAAAAAGGCTCCTTTATAAAGGAGCTGTCAGTTAAGCTGACTGAGGATTGCAATGAAGCCTCCTTTATTAAAAGGAGGCTTTTAGCGTTAGTTTACAGGAATTTACGCCCTTACTCACCAAGGTCGGTTTTTACCTTGTGACCTTGTTCGAGTAATTGTGTAAGAGTTTCTTTATCGCCAGCTTGAATTGCATTTTTAATATTAGTAATGTTATCAATTAAAATATCAAGCTCTTTTATAAGAGGTTGCTTATTCTCAATAAAAAGCTCGCTCCAAAGTGTTGAATTAATATTTGCAACTCGTGACACATCACGATAACTTCCTGCTGAAAATCCGTTGTGGTTAGGACAGCAGGGGCTAAGTACATAAGCACAAGCAAGTACATGAGGAAGCTGAGATGTAAACGCAATCATTCTGTCGTGTTCTTCTGGGGTGCTTATTTTTATTGTTGTAAATCCAATCTCTTTTGCAAGAGAGGCAAGTATATCAACGAACTTTTGCTCAGCACCGCAAGGAGTTATAATAAAGCTTGAGTTTTGGTAAAGTTCAGCATCAGAAACATCAAAACCGTTCTTTTCTTTGCCTGCCATTGGGTGACTGCCAATAAAAGTAAAACCGAATTTTTGTGCAAGCTCACACATCTTTGGGCATAATGCACTTTTTATACCGGATGCATCTGTTACAATTGCAGATTTGTTAATGTAATTGCCGTACTGCTCAATAAAATCAATGTCAGCTTGAGGGTACATTGTAAGGATAACAATATCAGCCTTTAAAAGGCTTTCAGGTGTTCCAATTTCATCAATTGCACCTATACTCAATGCTTTTTGAGATGTTTGCAAAGTACGATTAAGACCTATTACATAGTGGTCTGTATATTTTTTAATGGCTTTGCAAAAGCTGCCGCCAATAATACCGAGTCCAATTACAGCAATGTTCATTGCAAAAGCCTCCGTGAGTTATATTTGAGTGTTAAGAGCATTTTTTAATGCAAATAGCTTTTTAGATACAGTATCAAACTGTGCAGGGGTAAGTGATTGAGCACCGTCTGAAAGTGCGTGTGGTGGGTCATTGTGAACCTCAATGATAAGACCATCTGCACCTGCCGCTACAGCTGCCATTGCAAGTGGCTCTACAAGCCAGGATTTGCCTGCGGCGTGGCTTGGGTCAACAACAACAGGAAGGTGAGAAAGACTCTTAATTATTGGAATAGCTGAAATATCAAGAGTATTTCTTGTAAATGTTTCGTATGTGCGAATACCACGCTCACAAAGAATAACATTTTCGTTGCCGCCTGCCATAATGTACTCGGCACTCATAAGCCATTCTTCGATTGTTGCAGAAAGACCACGCTTTAAAAGAATAGGTTTATTAGTTTTGCCAAGCTCCTTTAAAAGCTCAAAGTTCTGCATATTTCTTGCACCAACCTGAATAATATCGACATTTTCAAACATATCAATGTGAGATGCACGCATTATTTCAGTAACAATAGGAAGACCTGTTTCTTTACGAGCAATTTTCAAAAGGTCAAGACCCTCAGCCTTTAAACCCTGAAAAGCGTATGGAGATGTACGAGGTTTGAATGCACCGCCTCTAAGCAGAGTTGCACCGGAAGCCTTAACATCACGAGCGATGCCTGTTATTTGAGCTTCGTTTTCAACTGAGCAGGGACCTGCCATAATATGTAAGCTACCATCACCTATTGTTACGGTATCTGTAATTTTTATTGCAGAGTTATCAGGATGAAATTTTCTGTTAGCCTTTTTATAAGGCTCCTGAACACGCTTTACATTTTCAACAATGTCCTGAGCATCAATATATTCAATATCAACTCTTGTTGTATCACCAATAAGACCAAGAACTGTTGACTGTACGCCGTCCCATTTGTTTACCTTAACGCCATATGTATTTTTTAGCATGGAGGTAAAGCTGTGAAGCTGTTCTTCGGTGGTAGATGGTTTTAAAACTATAATCATTACATATCAAACCTTTCTAAATAAAAAATTGATACATATATTTTACTGCTTTAAAGCGTTGTAGTCAATAGGAATTTTCATTTTTTTATAATATATGGTAAAAATTTATGATGTATTATAGAATTTGATTTAATAAAATAGGATTATAACTTACCATACTGCTTAACTGCATCTAAAATAGAGTAGGCAGTTTTTACAGGTGTAGTTTTACCGTTTACTATAATATTTGCTGCTTTTTTATATAAAGGAAATCGTTTTTCATAAAGCTGTTTCATAACAATATCTTTATCGGGTCGTTGAAGCAGTGGGCGGGTTTTATTGTTTTTGAGTCGCTGTTTGATAATCTCGAGAGGAACATCAATAAGTACAATGGTATCCTTGCCTTTAAAAACTTCAACATTGCGTTCAAAGGTAAAAGCTCCGCCGCCTGATGCAATAACAAGATTGTTTTTTTCGCTAAGCTCTATACAAGCCTGATGTTCAAGGTCACGGAAATGAGGTTCGCCAAATTTTTCAAAAATCTGCGAAACGGTAAACCCTTCCTTTTCTTCAATATATGAGTCCATATCAATAAATTTTCTACCACTTTTTTTTGCGAGATTTTTGCCTACGGTAGATTTTCCGCAACCCATAAATCCACATAACACTATATTGTTCATAATAATCTCCATTATTATATTTATTTATTACTAAGCTCATTTGAAGCGTCAATACAAAGCTTAGTAATATCAGACTTATCAAAAATACTGCCGTTCCATTTCTCCTGAGCTACTACCGCTTGCCATACGAGCATTGACATACCGCCTATAGCTTTTGCTCCGTTTGCCTTAGCTTTTTGAATAAGTATGGTTTCCAACGGGTTATATACAGCATCAAAAACACTTGCACATTTTGCAATAACCTCATCTGATACCGGTTGATTTTCAATATGAGGATACATACCAATAGGAGTTGCGTTAATAAGCAAATCAATATCTCCGCAAAGCTTATCAATAAGACAGTAAGAAACATTGGCACCTTTTACTGCTCCTTTTATTTCGTTGCAAAGAAACTCAGCAGTTGCCGTACTCTTAGCTCTAACCGCAAAAAGTACAGGTTTGTTTTTAAGTACAACCTCATATGCCATTGTTCTTGCAACACCGCCACAACCCAAAATTACAACTTTGCCGTCAATAACAATATTATCAGATTCAAGTGCCTTTAAAAATCCGTCAGGGTCGGTTGTGTAACCTTTTGAACTACCGTTATTATTTGATACTGTATTTACACTACCATACATTTTTGCTTTGCTGTCAATTTCATCAATCAATGGTATAATGTTTTGCTTGTGGGGAATAGTGATGTTATAACCATCAAGCTTTGAAAGTGTGGTTTTATACTCATCATCAAGCTTTTCAGGTGCTATATCAAGCTTTGTATATTCAGCATCAATTCCTGCAAGCTGAAAAAGTCTTTTATGAATAAAAGGTGACATAGTATGCCCGATTGGATGACCTATTACTGCATATTTTTTAGTACTCATAATATGAAACCTCCAAAGTGTTTATAAATTATCTATTCAAATATAAATAATACTAATTATATTTATGCAAATTTTAGAATTTTTAAAAAATTTTCAAAATACATATTGACAAAGGAGTGATTTATCAATAATATTATTGGAGAGGAGCAAAACGAATTTTGCTTTTACCCATTGTAGCATAAAATATGTACTTTTGTCCATAAATTACAATGGATACAACATAATTAAATTATAGGAGGAATATCTAATGGTATTAGAGAAGGTTAAGGCAATTCTTGCTGAGCAGTTTGATGCTGATGAGGATAAGATTACAGCTGACACAGATTTACAGGAGGATCTCGGTGCAGATTCACTTGATGTTGTAGATCTTCTTATGTCAATCGAAGACGAGTTTGATGTTGAAGTTCCTGATGAGGAAATCGAAAACATCAAGACAGTTGGTGCTCTCGTTTCTTACATTGAAGCTAATTCATAATTGAATACCACTTTATAATTAATGGCTTTTAAACAGCCTAAAAAATCCGAGATTTACGCTAAGCGTGAGTCTCGGATTTTTTTGATTTATAGGAAATTACTCGGTAACGCTTAGGCATAGAAGTATTAATATTATAAGGTATTGTACACGGCACTCGCTAGAACATTTTTATATCGTTGTTCTGTTTATTCTGGTACTCTTTAAGCTTTTCGGTATATTCTTTACCTTTAACTTTTAAGGAGATAAAATATATTATCATACTTATAGTAAAGCAAAAAAGGAAAATACCAATAAAAATAATCCAATTAAAAATGTTTGCAAAAGGTAGCCATGAAAATGTAATTGCACAAATAAGTGTTACAAGGAAAAACGGTACTATAAATAAACAGAGCCTTAAAATATAAGGAATTTTCTTAAAGATAATATCGCTGAAAGCTATAAGGATGAAAGCTCCGCCTAATACCGCTATGCCAAAAAGTTGAGCAATTCTGTAAATTGAAAAGCTTTCAACACCATTTATAAGAGCAACCGCCAAAAATACGGTCATAATTATTCCAAAAATCTGAAGAACCTCGCCGGGTAACTTCTTAAAAAACAGCTTTAATTTTTTATTCATTATTTATTACCTCCGATACCGAGCTTAGTTTTAAACTCGTTTGCAAATTGTCTTGATACATAAATTTTTTCGTTGTTTTCCATTGTTGCAAGAATTTTACCGCCAAAATCAGGGCGTATTGACTTTATTCGATTAAGATTTACAACTGTTGATTTTGAAATTCTCATAAAATCAGCGTTTGGAAATTCTTCAAGCTCATACAGCTTAAAATCTGTTTCATATTCAGAATTTGCAGTGTAACAAAAAGTTTTTCTTTCGACCGACTCAAAATATAAAATCTCATTTGGGTCAATGCAGTAGGTTTCGTTATTTTTAATTCCTACAATCCTTTTGCTTTTGTTTTCTGTTCCTTTAATAAGCTTAAGTATTTCAAGAATTTGTTCATTAGCCTCTCTGCACTCAATGGTGATTTTAGGCTCTTTTAGCGTTTGGTTTTCTATAAGCTTTATTTCCAAGCTTTTCACCTCTAATCTGTTTTTTGTAGCTACTGTCATTATTATATTAAATAAAATTATAAATGCAATACCTCAAAACGCAAGTTGCAAATGTGTGTACATAAGTTGCATAATACACTAATCGAGTATTTAAATCAAAAAAATAAACACCTATCAAACGATAAGTGTTTACTGATTGATGATTAAGCTATCTCTTTAACCTTTTTGTTTACTTCATTTATACGAGTTTTTATTGCCATATACTGACCAAACCAGATAAAAGCGTAAATTACGGCAAATATTGCAAAGTAAATTATCACTCCGAGTGCAGAATGGTTCATCCACTCGGTGATATACGCAATAGGCATAGTTACTACAGAAACTACTAAAAAATGTACTACTGTCTGCTTTAAAATACTCCAGTTGTCAAGCTCCCAGATTATGGACATACCACCAAACATAGCACCATACAGAATCGAGCAAACCGTCTGAATAATAGCCGCACCGATTTCGCTGTTTATTCTTTCTGCAAGGCTTGGTACAACTGCGTAAAAACTACCGTCTGCAATACACAGTGAAATGAAAATCGCAATCACCTGACTTAAAGCTATACCAAAAACTGCTCCTAATGCACATCTTTTTAAAATTTCTTTAAACATAAAAACACCTCATATACCTAATATTTTTTTGATTTTTGATACATATCTTCTTGATACATATGTATAAGAGTCATCTGTAAACCTAACGCAAATTGTGCCGGCTAAGCTTAGGTCAAAGTTTTTGACCTTTTTAAGATTGATTATCTCTGAGTTTGATACCCTTACAAATTTAGGCAAGCACATTTGCTCTTCAATTTCATAAAGTCGGGTTCTCACTACATATTCGCCATTATCTGTCACAGCAAAAACCTTGCCCTGCCCTGAATAAAAACGATAAATCTGCTCCGGTTCAAGAACCTCTGCACAGTCATCTTTAAAGCCTGTAATTACCTTTGGTGAATTGTCCGAAAGCTTATTCATAACCTCGTTAATCTCATCTGTTACACGGTCTGTTTTGATTATGATTTTTGGAATTTTGTATTTAGCGTCAATGCTTATTTCTATTTGCATTGTACTTTCCTCCCTTCGATTGTAAGTATATCAAATTTAAAAAATAATACCACCGATTTTATATAGTCGGTCGTTTTAGCCTTATAGTCGGTAGCTTTGAATATATATTAACATAAAAATAAACACCTATCAAACGATAAGTGTTTATTGTAATAATTAAACTGTTTACTTGTTTTCAATAGAAAACTCAAGCGGATTGTCAAACTGTCTTTTAAAATAAAAATCAAGCTTTAAGTTTTCCATATCATATACAATACTCCACTGAGTGGTGTCTGAATACGAAACACTTTCCATAGCATCAGCCATATCTTGTGTACTTAATGTGTCGTTGCTCTTTTTTATAAGCTTGTCATATCGTCTGTGCGACTCGTCATTACCTATACCAAGCTTTTCGCCTTTTGATAAATAGTGATTTGTAACAACAGGGGTATCGGTAACAATCATTTGACCGTTTATATACTCAACCACTACTGAACGGCCACTGCTGTCAGAAATACTTAAATGATGGGATTTGCCAATGTCAGAATGCATATCATACTGCTTTAAAAGCTGAATTGCTTCATCAACATTTGCGGCTTTGTCAAGCAAAAGTCTGATTGCTGTTGTGGTAGTTAAATCAACTTTATCTGTGTTCTGGGATGTAATTTCATTGTCACCGTTGATAAGGTCGGCAACACACAATCCCTTTTCGTTTATACCGTCAAGCGGAACATAAATTGATGCAAGTGACATATATTTGTTGCTCATACTATCGGGTACAAAGTCACTGTCAAAGCTTAAAAAATCAAGCCAAGTAGTTGAATATGATTCATAACCGTTTTCGGGCTTGGTGTGGATAATCATAGCACGGGGATTTTCGCCTGTATAATCAAAGTTACGGCCCATTACATATGAGCTGTCAGTTTTTTTAGTAGTAAGTGTACTGCAACCAAAATCAAAGCTTACATCTTCGCTGTCAAGCTTAACAAAGCCACCTGACAAAAAGAATATAACATAGTTTGCAACATCACCCTGATTTTTAGCTCCGCCATCTGAGAGAAATTTATCAAAGCCGTAGTCGCCCTCATATTCCATATAGTAAAGTCCGTCGTCAAGCTTTTCTACGCTGTTTGCCGCTTTGATTTTGTCGCCGAATACAAAAACTAAAATTGCTGATAATGCAATAATTGATGCCAATATGATTGAAAATATAATTAAGATAGCTTTTTTTGATTTTTTCATAACACTCATCCTTTTATAAAAATAATTCGTTTTAGATTTATCGCCAAATGTTTTATATTTGTTTTGTCTGTACATATAGTAGCATAAAAATTATTTGTTGTATACCAAATTCAGGTGAGTGGTTGAAAAAGTCTTTTAAGATGTAAAAATATAAATGTGAGTTTAAATTTAATCAATATCAGTACAAACAGAGAGTAAAAAAATCAGTCATTGTTTTTTACTTTATAGAAAATTGCTCGGTTACGCTCGGAAATCAAAGTTATTAAATGACAAGGTGCTATAAAGGCTCCTTTATTAAAGGAGCCTTTTTAAAATTTTCATTAAAACAACCTGTTCATCTTCTTTTTTTGTACTGATTTGGTGTTACACCAAATTTTTTCTCAAAAGCACGAGTAAAATACGGCAAGTTACAAAAGCCTGTTTCGGCAGATATTTCCGTAACAGTTTTATCGGTATTAATCAGCCTGTTTGCGGCAACCTCCAAACGATATTCCTTTAAATATTGCGTAAAGCTGGTGCCGGTTAATTCACGAAACAGCTTAGAAAAATAGCTGGCTGAATAATTTATCAGCTTCGCGGCTTGGTCAACACTGATTTTTTCATCATAATGCTCCCACACATAATAAATCACCTTTTTTATTTTTACATAACTTTCATCAAGCTTTGTTTCAGACTCTGCCACAGTGTCGCTGTATTTGCAAAGATTATGCAAAATTGCAAAAAGATTTGATTTAACCATTAATTCATCGCCTGAAAATTTCTTCTTTCGATTTACAATCAAATATTCAAGGTACGGTGTAAGCAACTGCGTCAGCTCTTGATTTTTTCTAAGACAAATAGGGATTGATTTTGTATGCTCAAAAATACCTTTTAAATACTTTTCAAAGCAATAACTATTTTTGTCCTCCAACAAAAGAAAATCAAACAGGATATTAAAATACTCCATTTTCTCATCATTGAGTTGCTTAATTGAATGTAAAAGCTCTGGTGTAATAATTATTATATCCCCTGCTTTGACTACATATTGAGTAGTTTGCACGGTAACAGTTCCTCGTCCGCTTATAATAAAAATAATTTCCATCTCTTTATGCCAATGCACAGGATAGCTTGTAATATAATCAGGCAAATTTCCACGGTAGACCATATACGGAAAGTCTGCTTTACCATGGATTTTCGTTTCGTGAAATCCATTTTCCAAATTCATCACCAAAAATCGTTTTGTGTAAAAATATGATAGAATTAATATAGACAGTATAACATATTAAGCAGTATAATGTAAATATTATAAGCCATATATCAACAAATTGACCAATTAAATTCTAATTTCTATAAAGTAAAAAGGATGATAAAAATGGATTTTTCAGTTGTAAACGGTATATCATATAAAATTATAAAATTGCTTGGCAAAGGCAAGGGCGGTTATTCTTATCTTGCCGAAAAAGGCTCAAAGCAATATGTTTTAAAGCAAATTCATCACGAGCCTTGCTCCTACTATAATTTTGGCAATAAAATTGAAGCCGAGAAGAACGACTATAAAACCCTTGCAAGCGTTGGCATAAGGATTCCTAAATTAATTGATGTTGACGACACAAACGAGCGTATTGTCAAAGAATACATAGACGGCGACACGATTTTTGATATGATTAAAAACGATATTTCCGTTTCAGAATATCTTCCTCAAATCAGAGAAATTGCAACTCTTGCTCAAAATTCAGGGGTAAATATTGACTATTTCCCCACTAATTTTGTTGTACAAAACGGTCTCTTATATTATATTGACTACGAATGTAATAAATATATGGACGAATGGAGCTTTGAAAACTGGGGAATAAAGTATTGGTCAAAAACCCCTGAGTTTATTGAATATTTAAATAACCACAAATAACAAACAGCTTGTTTTTCAATTTGTGCTTACAGACGAGTGCCTCGCACACATTTCGTTCAGACATCAAAAACTTATTTGCCTAAGCGTAACCGAGGAATTTCCTATAAAGTAAAAAATAGTTGACAACCGTACTTTTTTAATATATCGTAATATATAAATAAAATTTACAAGCAGGTTTTGTCAATGATAAAGCAAACCGTTGCTGATATGGTGCTTGGTGCGAAAGGAACAGAGTTATGAATTTATTAAAAGCAATGTATTTAACCTACAAAGCAGAAAAATTGTCAACACAGGAAAGATTGAACTTACAACAAAAACGCCTGAATAACTTAGTTTCTTATGCAAAGAAAAATAGCCCTTATTATGCAGAGCTTTATAAAAATATAGGCGAAACATTTACTCTTACAGACTTGCCGACAACAGATAAAATTGCTTTGATGAAACATTTTGACCATTGGATGACTGACAGCGGTATTACAAAGCAAAAGGTAGACACCTTTATGTCGGATATTTCAAATGTGGGCAAAAAACTGGACGGTAAATATCTTGTGTACACAACCTCAGGCTCTACAGGAAATCCTTGTATTGTGCTTTATGATGATTCTGCAATCAATGTTTCCTCCGCAATCGGAGTATTGCGGAGCTTTGCCAGAAAGCAGGATATGAAAGACTTTATAAAGCAAGGCAAAAAGAATATGGCCCTCTTTGCAGAGGGTGGATTTTATCTTGCAAGCGGTTCAATTAAGTATAATCTGAACAAGATGCCTTGGAAGAAAAATATTATGAAATCGTATGATGTTCGCAACAAAACTCAAGATATTGTAGATATGTTAAACGAATATCAGCCAACAATGATAGGCTCATACCCTACTGCTTTAGAGTTGCTTGCCTATGAACAGGAAAACGGAAATCTGCATATTAATCCGGTAATCATTATGACCGGTGGTGAGCATTTGCGTGAAGATGTTCGCCAAAGATTATCAAAGGTATTTAACTGTTATGTGCAGACAAATTATTCTTGCACAGAGGGCGGTACGGTTGCTTGCGAATGTACCGAACATCATTTTCATATTAATGACGATTGGGTTATTCTTGAAGCGGTTGATGAAAACAATCAGCCTGTGCCATTTGGAACTCAATCCTCAAAGGTGCTACTTACAAATCTTGCAAATAAAATTTGCCCTTTAATTCGTTTTGAAATTACAGACAGAATTGTAATGCATAATGAGCCTTGTGCATGCGGTAACAGCAGACCGTGGCTGACTATTGAAGGTAGAACTGATGATATTTTAACCTTTGAAAACGGCGTAAAAATCGCTCCACTATCGCTATATGCAATACTCAAAGAAATACACGGAATACAGCGTTTTCAGTTGGTTCAGGTAAGCGGTAATAAATTAGAGCTGAGATTAATTGCCGATAATAAAGAAAAACTTTTTGAACAAGCTAAAAAAGCGGTAAATGAATACTTATTGCAAAATGGTGTTACCTGCGAAATTTATTTATCGACCGAATTACCGCAAGCAAATGCATACAGCGGTAAATTTAAGCATATTATCGCTATGAAATAATTTAATCAAAATAAACCAAAGGCTGATGTAATCCTCAAAAGGAAAACATCAGCCTTTGCATTGTTTACTTTAAAAGCTTTGTTATTATTTCAGACATTTCTTGCGGTGATTTTCGTGGTGATTCTTCGCACCACAATATGGTAGCTTTCCAAAGCCCCGACAGCTTAATATTAAACTCATAATTGTATTTTGCGTACAAATTACCCATAGCTTCAATTGGAAGTACTTCGGGAATATGCTTGGATTTTTTTGCCGCTACCATAATAAGCTCAACGAAATTATCCTCGATAAAATACAGCAGATGGGCCTTTTTTAGCAAAAGCAAAACATCAATATACTGCTCCCAAAACTCAAAGTATGCAATTAAAATTTGCTCAAAACTTTTTGCATTGTTGCTTTTAATATTATTGGCAAACTCAGTCATAAGAAGTTCTGTGATATATTTCATTGCATCGTCTTTAGTATCAAAATGCCGATAAAAAGTGCGTCTGCCAAGCTGTGCATTGTCAGCTATCATATTTATAGTTATGGCGGCATACTCCTTGCGTTTAAGCAAATCAAGCAAACTGTTAATTATCCAAAGCTTAGTACGGTTACTCTCGACCGTTTCAAAATACATAATATTTCTCACTTCTGAAATATGGCACAAAATACGATAGTTGTGCCATTTGTGCAAATAGTATTGCGTTTATTTTAAAAATAATTATACTATAAATCAAGGTGATACACAAGTGTATTGCCCATTTTAAAATCGCTTAGTTAGCTTCAACTAACTTAAATGGAGGTTACATTATGAACTCAGATATTTCTCATAAAATCAAAAAAGATTTTGAAGAATATAACCATCTCGCACCAATTAAAACAGCTAATATTAACGGTCGTGAATTTGCTTATCGTTACTATAAAAACCCTAATCCTGATATAAATGTAACCTTATTGGTGCTTGCAGGCGGAGCAGGCTTAGGTGACGGAATATTTGCAATTGCTAAAAGCTTTATGAATAAATATTCTATTATCTCGTTTAATTATCCAATGGCTTTTAAAGGGAACGAAGCTACGGCAGATGCTATTTATGAGCTTATCAAATATCTTAATGCTGAAAATGTATATCTCTGGGGACAATCTTACGGCGGACTTTTAGCACAGATTATTGCAAAACGACATCCTGATGTTGTAAAAGGACTGATTTTAACATCAACAGCATCTCTCTCAAATAACATCAAATACGAGGGAATGAAGCGTTTTTACGAGATGTTAAACGAAGAAAAAGAACAGAAAAACAAACGACTATACTCTCATTTTCCGATGTTTTTACTGCCTGTAATTATGAAGCTTGCTTTCAAAAAACACCTAAAAGACTCTCCCGAAACATACAATACCATTAAAGAAATTTTTAGTTTGATTAAATCTTCAATTACAACTGAATATTTTCTGCATATGGACTCTCTCCTTTTTGATTTGCGTAACTTTATCGGTACGCACCACAAGGAAGATTTTGAATACTTAAAAGGAAAAGTATTGATAATTGAGCCTGATGATGACAAAACTTTTACAGATGACATTAAAGAAGCCTTAATAAACATAATGACACAACCAAAGGTGGTGCCAAATGTGCAAGGTGGTCATCTCGCAATTATGCTTAACCCTGAGAAAACATCAGTAATTATTGATGAGTTTATATCTTCTCAACAGTTGTAACTACTACCCAATGTACTCGTAAGCTATAAATATGAAGTTGTTTTAGTTAAAAATATTAAAATAAATGGAAGCTTATCGAACAGTCAGCTTTTAGCGTGATTTATTTAGTGGTTGCTTAATACATTAACTCACAACAGCAAAAAAGTAATCAGTTATCTCTTGCGGGGTTTGCTCCATTTTATTTGCTATCCACCATCTTACAGTTTCTACAAAGGTAGATGCTATGTGATTTATATAAAAATCCTGCGGAAGCTCTGACGCTTTATGACTGCTGAATGTATCAAGCTGACTTTCAACCAATTGCAGTAAATTTGTTTTAAAGTATTTTAAAAACAGCTCGTTATTTTCAGAGGATAACAAATCAAGAATCTGATTATCGTTATTCTGCAAATGCTCAAACAAATGCTTAAAAACAGAGCCTGATGCGTTACAGTTAAAAATATGGCGATGCTCGCAATCGCTGTCTGTTGTTGAATCAAAAATATGACAAAAAAGCTCCTCGCAAAGCTCTTTTAATAAAAAATCCTTAGTTTCAAAATGAGCGTAAAATGTTGCTCTGCCTATGTCGGCTCTGTCGATTATGTCCGATACCGTAATCTGATTAAAGCTTTTCTCTGACAATAACTCTATAAAAGCAGAAAATATTGCCTCTCGTGTTTTTCTTTGTCGTCTGTCCATAGTTAAATCACCATACAAATTTCTAAAAATGTTCAGTAAGTAACAGCATAACAAAATCGTATGTTGTATTTTTACTCAAATGATATTATTATAATAATCGAACAAGATGTTCAGTAACATATATATTGTACAAAAACAAAATAATAAAGTCAATTAGTATTTTCAATACAATTCAGTACAATAAAATTTTGGAGGAACAAGACTATGAAAAACAGAAAGCATTTACCATTATACGGAGTAGGACCTTTTATCGGCGGTACACAAATTGCAATAACAACAATCGGCATTGTGTTATCAATCAACGGATATTTTGAGTTCGGAAAAATCGCCCTTTTAAATATTCCGCTTAAAATTGTCGGCATCGCTTTAATTGCATTTGGTATATATCTGTTTTATGGTGCACATTACAAAGCTAAATTATT
>JAXJSN010000110.1:0-15469 GCA_036310085.1 Ruminococcus sp. | reverse complement strand
GATTACTTTATTGTCTTTAGAAAAACAATATTATCGAATATGCAAAAATTTATATTATCAATTACTTTAACTGTTTTTACTGTTTCTTATTGTGGTTGGTATTTATTAGAAATATTTTTTTGAAAATAAATGTTAGTTTTATTATATCACAAGTGAGGTGTATGAATAATGAAAGGTGAATTGCGAAATGTTATTAAAACATTTACAATTTTATTATCTCCGATATTTATTATAGCGTTAGTTATATATTTATTTTTTATAAACACTACATATGTAAATCTGGTAATTGTAGAAGATGATAATGTAAATAATTGTTACAACAATACCAGAGCTAATTCAGAAACTATGCTAGGTGCAAATTTAGGTAAAGTGGGAGATAAACTCTATTATAATTATTCAAACGATGATATATTTAAATACGGCACTTATGAAATTTCAAACTTCCTCACCAAAAGGATATACTGGGAGGGGATATCTACAGCTTATTCTCTTATTTGGCTTGATGTTGTCGATGATAACGGGATTTTTGAAACCTTTATTGATGAAAATGGAGTTGTCAAAATCTATAATATAGAGAAAGGTGAATATGAACCATATTACACGATTGATAAAGAAAAATATGGCGATGGCAAATGGGGATTATTATTTATTGACGGGGTACAGTATTATACCAAAAACGCTGATTTTGCATCTAACGCTTACTCTTGGTCTGAGGGGTACGAGCTGTATAAATATGAAAACAATGAATTAATACCAGTTTTTTCTACCGAGGGATTTGATGCGGAATTTTACGGACCTCCAATATTTGATAACGGATATATTTACATATATATGTTTGATAAAATTAATGAGGATGAAAGCATAGATTATATAGGTAAATATGACATTAAAAATAAGAAAATAGTCACCCAAATAAAGTTGGATAAAGATTATCTGTTTACAAGTGATATTGCTTTTAACGATAAGGTATATGGCTTAAAATACTTGGGTGACGATGAAGATGATATATATGGTGAAGCTGTAGGCTATATTGATATGAGCAATCAGGAAGAAAAGCAGATTTTTGATTGTGACGGAACAATAATCTTGAATGGATACAACGGTAAACTTTATGTTGGTGTTTATGACGGAATAGATGATAATGGTCTGTATGTTATAGACACCGAAACAGATGAAGTAACAAAGATATATGACGATAAAGCTGTTTGTGGTGTTTATATCGTAGATAATAAATGGATTTATTTTGCAGATGAAGCGGAGAGGTTATATAGAATAACTCCGGATGGTAAAGTGTTTGAAAAAGTATTTGGATAAAACTGAGGTTTATAATTATGCGTAATTCATTGAGATTAATCACAAAGCAGGTATTATCAATATTGTTATGTGCAGGGTTACTTTTTGGATTGTGTTCCTGTAAAAGTGAAATAGCCGTAACGAATAAAAACACAGTTGGTAATTCTTTAGAAAATATTGATGCCGATGGATTTATGGCAATTCAGGATGATTATATGTTTTTTTATCAAGTGTCACCAAATGAAGGTTTATATCGTTCTAAACTTGACGGCTCGGATAAGACAAAATTGGCTTCCGGATTTATTAGTGATATAAATGTAATTGATGATAAGATATATTATATTAAAACCGAGTTTGTTCGTAATATCCAAGAAGAAGTAATTGATTTGTATTCATACTCACTTTATTCGATTGATGTTAATGGTAAAGACGAAGCTAAATTAATTGAAAATTGCAGTCAGGTATATACTACTTCTGATTATATCTATTATTTATTTGAGATTGATAGAATAGCATATAAATATGATAAAAAACCTATTCCTGAAAATCAGAATTATCTTTATCGTTACAATATAAAGGATAAAACTACCGAGTTAATCGTTGATAAACATATACATAGCTATCGCATTGATAATGATAATGTATTGTTTGTTACCAACGAGCAAGATAAGATTTACAGTAAAGTAAATAATGCTTCTGTACTCGAAAATTCAGTTGTTTTTGATGCCAAAGCGTTTGATAAAGAGAGTATAGATGCTTTTGTGCCGAGTAATGGTAATAATTTTATTATCTGTGACGGCTACACAATCTTTTCATTTGATAGTGATACATCAAATATAAAAGAGATGTATAAAGCGGACGGGGACAATTCGTTTAGTGAATTTGTTCTTACTGACAAATTTATATATGCTATTGATCATAATAGAAAGATTAAAAGAATTAACTTGGATAATATGACAGCTGAGAATTTGTTTGAAAGAGAATTTTTAAATGACAGCACTCCTCGTTTATATTTATTTAACAATCAATGCTATTATTATGATGGTATTAATCAGCCAAAATCGGTTGAAGATTAATATTATTTGCTTAATACCATAAGAGTGCTTTGAGGGATGGTGAAAAGTTATGATAAAAAAGTATAAACAAGCTATTACTGCTATCATAATAGTGCTTTTAATTCTTATGTTTTGTTTATTTGCTTATGTAATTTCAGAATGTTTAGATTTACATATGTACTTTGGATGGGAAGATGTACATATTAACAATTCTGTATCTTTCAAAATTCCGGATAGTTGGGAAAGTAGTAAGAAAAATGGACTGTTGTACTTTTATGATAATGAAAATAACATTGTTTTATTTCAAAGCGAAGCAAACGACTGTTTTCAGATAGGCGAACCAATAGAAATCAATGAAGATTTGGCAGAGAAAAATATCTGTAGCGATAATTTTTTAAGTCTTGTAAGTTTGAGCAGTTCCGTAAACTCTTTGGGAACAATATCCGGTGAAGCATTAGTTTCTTTTGATGGAAAGTCACAGATAGAAGAATATATTATATTTAGCGATTATGATAATGAATATGTATTTTATACTTACCAAAGAAAATTAGATAATGATATTTTAGAAAAAATATGCGATTCGGTAAAATTTACAGAAGATTCATAAGATGTGATTTATGCTAATAATTGAACAATTTGCACCATAATCATAATAAGCATATAATAATTATAATCTTCAGAAAATATTGAGATATTCGATGACAAGTTCTATAATGTAGTTATAAGATAACATATTGTTATTATTATGATGATATTAATCAGCCGAGATTGGTTTAAAGATAATTAATTCCAATATAAAAATCCTCTTGCATAATTTTTGCAGGAGGATTTTATTATACAATGCTGTCTACACGAAATATAAGTAAGGTACTAGCAAAATCGGATTAGTATATTTATTTATATAAATAATTGTGATATAATAAACTTGAAATTGCATTTTAACAGTTTTTACAAAATTAACAAATTTCCGTCACATTGGCAGAGTACAATAATTACGGAAAAGGAGAGAATTTTTATGAGCAGATTACTTGTTGTTGATGATGAGTTTAGAATAAGACAAATTATAAGAAAATATGCAGAGTTTGAGGGCTACGAAGTGGAGGAAGCCGTTGACGGTATGCAGGCAATTGCGGTTTGCCGTAAAGAAAAATTTGACTTGATTATTATGGATGTTATGATGCCTGAGCTTGACGGCTTTTCTGCTTGCAGAGAAATCCGTAAATTTAGCCAGACTCCTATTATTATGCTTTCTGCCAGAGGTGAGGAGTATGATAAGATTCACGGCTTTGAGCTTGGTTCAGATGATTATGTGGTAAAGCCTTTTTCTCCTAAGGAATTAATGATGCGTGTAAGTGCTGTAATCAAGCGTTCAAGCGGTAATCTCGGAGATGAAAATACAAATGATGTCTTTTCCTTTGAAGGCTTGACTGTTGATTTTTCGGCACGAATAGTTACTATTGACGGCAAAAGAATTGATATGACACCAAAGGAGTATGAGCTGTTTTTCTATATGGTTAAAAACAAAGGTCTCGCTCTTACAAGAGAAAAGCTTATCAGTGAGGTTTGGGGCTACGACTTTTTTGGCGATGAACGAACACTTGATACACACATAAAGCTTCTTAGAAAAAGTCTTGGCGAGTATAGCAAATGCATTGTAACCTTGCGAGGGGTGGGTTATCGTTTTGAAACGCTTTGACAGAAAAATGCTTCCCTTGCATTTTAAGTTATTGTGCTACTTTTTGCTTTTTGGTGTAATTATTCTTTTTGTGTTGTGGATTTTCCAAACCTTTTTTCTAGAATCGTTTTATACAGCACAAAAATCCAAGCAAGTTGAAAAGTATGCTTCACTCATAGGTAAATCTATTGAAGAAAATAAAAATGTACCGGCTACTATTGAGAATGTGTCAAGATACAATTCTCTTGCGGTTTATCTTTATGACACAACTTCAATATTTACACTTATGTATAATTGTCAGTACGATAGCCCTGTAACGGCACTTAAAATACAGTATCATGATGTGTATAGCTTTTATAAATCTGCTTTTGATAACGGTGGGCAGTATTCGTTTGTAACAAGCAACAAAGAGCGTTATAAAAATTCGGTTAACGGCTATTATGAATTTAGCTTTGACCCTGCTTCTCCCGACAGTGTAACTGCTATTCATCGTCAAACGCACACACGCTCCGATGCAAGCCAAAATATGGTTTTTGCAGAAATAATTGAGCTTAAAGACGGCACAGAATGTTTTTTGATTGTTACATCGTCAATAACGCCTCTTGGCAATACGATTAGCATTATTCGAGACCAAATATATATTATTTCAATTGTATTTATTGTTTTGGCGGTTATTATCTCGCTTTATGCCAGCAGAAAAATCGCAAAACCTATTGCTCAAACAAACAAAACCGCTAAACAACTTGCAAAAAAGAATTATAATGTAAACTTTAACGCAAAAGGTTATCTTGAGGTTAAAGAGCTTAACGATACACTTAATTATGCAAAAACCGAACTTGCGGCAACAGAAAAGTTACAGCAAGAGCTTATCGCAAATATCTCTCACGATTTAAGAACACCGCTTACTATGATTACAGGATATGCGGAGGTTATGCGTGATTTGCCGGGTGAAAATACCCCTGAAAATGTACAGGTAATAATTGATGAGGCTACAAGATTATCGAGTTTAGTAAACGATTTGCTTGATCTTTCAAAGCTTCGAGCGGGAGCTGTTCAACCTGAAAAAACACGCTTTTGCCTGACTGATAGTATAGATAATATATTTGTGAGATACGCAAAGCTTAAAGAACAGGATAAATATAACATAACCTTTGAAAGTAAAGAACGAGTATTTATTTTTGCAGATGAGCTTAAAATTTCGCAGGTAATTTATAATCTTGTGAATAACGCAATAAATTATGTGGGAAAAGATAAAACTGTAATCGTTACTCAAAAGGTTAAGGATAAAAAGGTAATAATCGAAGTTACCGACCACGGCGATGGTATTCCTCCTGAAAAGCTTGAACATATCTGGGATAGATATTATAAGGTAGATAAAGAACATAAGCGAGGAGTTATTGGTACAGGCTTGGGCTTGTCTATAGTAAAAAGCATACTTGATGCACATCAGGCTCGATATGGTGTAAGAAGTAAGCTTGGAGTAGGCAGTACTTTTTGGTTTGAGCTTGACACAGTCGCAGTTAAAAAAAGTAAATAACTTTAAACACCAAGGAACCACGAAATAAATTACGACAAAAGCGGCTTGTGTATTTTCCGCCGGATTATAAAAAATCTGACAGCGTAATATGCACATACAATTTAATCAATGTTTCCTTAAATTTAAGGACAGCTTTCAATTGAGAAGGCTGTCCTTATAAATATAAAATTATTATTCATAAATAAGGCTTAATGTATTGAAAAGATAGTAAAAATATTTTATAATATAAATGTATAAAATTTTACCGAAAGGAAAATAAAAATGGAAATCAGACAAATTAAGGCTGAAACAGTCACCGCAACAGTAAAAAAGCTGTTTATGGACTGCAATTATTATATCGGCAAGGATATTATGAATGCTCTTGAAACAGCACACGAGAAAGAAGAGTCAAAGGTAGGCAAAAGCGTTTTGGCTCAGATTATCGAAAACGATAAAATCGCTGCAAATGAAAATATTCCTCTTTGTCAGGATACAGGTATGGCAATCCTTTTTGTTGAGTATGGCGACAAGGTTGTTATCGAAGACGGTAGCTTTGAAGACGCTGTAAACGAAGGTGTTCGTCAGGCTTATGCAGACGGCTATCTTAGAAAGAGCGTTGTTACTGACCCTGTTTTTGACAGAGTAAATACAAAGGATAATACACCTGCAATTATTCACACAAGAATTGTAAGTGGTGATTCAATCAAAATCACAGCAGGCGGTAAGGGCTTTGGTAGCGAAAATATGTCTGCTATCAAAATGGTTACACCTTCTTATGGTATTGAGGGTGTAAAGAAGTTTATTCTTGATACTGTATTTACAGCAGGTCCTAACCCATGTCCTCCAATCGTTGTTGGTGTAGGTATTGGCGGTACATTTGAGCGTGCGGCTCAGCTTGCAAAGCAGGCTACATTCCGTTCAATTGATACTCATAATGAGGACAGCCGTTATGCTCAGCTTGAAGATGAGCTTCTTGCAGAAATCAATAAAATGGGCTTTGGTCCTGCAGGTCTTGGTGGCAATACTACTGCTCTCGGCGTTAATATTGAAACTTCACCAACTCACATTGCAGGTATGCCTGTTGCAGTAAACATTTGCTGTCATGCGGCTCGTCACGCAAGTGCAACAATCTGAGGAGGGATTATTTATGGCAAAGAGAATTACTTTACCTCTTACTGATGAGGATATAAAGAATCTTAAAGCAGGAGAAAGCGTTCTCCTTACAGGTACACTTCTTACTGCAAGAGATGCGGCTCATAAAAGACTTTTTGAGCTTATCGAGCAGGGTAAAGAGCTTCCTGTTGATATTAAGGGTGAAATTATTTACTATGTTGGTCCTGCACCTGCAAAGCCAGGTTATGCAGTAGGTCCTGCAGGTCCTACATCAAGCTATCGTATGGACAAATATGCTCCTGCATTACTTGACCTTGGTCTTAAGGGCATGGTAGGTAAGGGTGCAAGAAATCAGGATGTTATCGACGCTATTGTTCGTAATAACTGCGTTTACTTTGCGGCTATCGGTGGTGCGGCTGCACTTATTGCCAAGAGTATTAAAAAGGAAGAAATGCTCTGTTACGAAGATTTAGGCACAGAGGCAATCCGCAGATATACTATCGAGGATTTCCCATGCATCGTTGCTATTGACAGTCAGGGCAATAATGTATATGAAAGCGAACCTGAAAAATACAGAAAGTAATAAGTAACTCACGCTTATTAATAATAAAATAAACCAACAGCTCATCAATCGTATTAAGATTAATGAGCTGTTTTCATATTTATGCTGACATTTATCAAGGCGAAAACTAAAAGTTTCGGTCTAGCGTTTGAAAAAAATATTAAAATGGCGTTTAAGGGGTTCAACCTTCGATCTATAAACTTTTTGTATTCAGATTTTTGCTTCATAATATTATTTGTTTAATAAATATATTTCTATTTTAATATTCTTTTGCTTGCATTTATCTATAACATATTTAGTCCCCTTAGATTTTCCATCCCAAAATGCAATAATATCTGCATAGTTTATTATTTCGTCATTTCTTTTGATAGGAGCAAATCTACCATATAATTTATAATTTGGTAAAAATTCGGTATATTTAATACCATTACAGAGAGCATATTTTTTTGCACAGCTATCAATTCCCTTTGCACCACCAGATATAATTTCGCTTGTGTATTTAGGTAAATATTCTTCTAAATTATTTATAGTAAGATTTCTTGACCCTATAATTGCTATTTTCATTAATTTTCCCCTGGTGTCCTATGAATAGGACAATATATTTTATATATCAGTATACACTATTTTTGTCTAAAATCAAGACATTGAGTGGTGTTATCTATGAAAAGAATAATTGATAGTAATAAAGCAAATATAATTGGTCAGAGAATCAAAGAAGCTCGTATAAAAGCAGGATTAAGCCAACAACAATTATCAGATAAGCTTGAATTGATTGCAGTCTATGTTTGCAGAGGTTCAATTTCACGCATTGAAACCGGCGAAAGATCAATTACTGATATTGAAATTGACGGAATATCTAAGGTGCTGAATGTGTCTTTAGATTATCTTTTTGGCAGAGAATAATAAATTAAATACAGCGAGTGCCTTGCGTACAGTTTATGCAAACAGTAGCTTAAATTTAATATCTTTTATACCTAAGTTAAATCGAATATTTTTCTATATATTAAAAAACAGCTTATCAAATTATATAAAGTTTGATAAGCTGTTTTTTGTTATGTTGATATTTTGTTAAAGTGAAAATCTTAAGTTTTTTATATTCTTGATTTATATTTCTTAAAATATAGTTTACTTATTTCGTTTGATACCGGATTTTTCAAATGCTGTTTTGAGAATATGAAAATAATCAATTCGTGTTATTCTATAATTTTCCCAAAGTTTATTAATAATAATTTTTTCTTCATTATTAGTGCTTTTTATTTTTGCGATTAGTTTTTTAAAGCTGTTAGTATTTGATTCGTAACAAACTTTTTCTATAATATCTATAAAATCGCCTTCAGACCAATCGTAAAGTACTGTTTTAATGTGAGTAGGTGGAAGGGAAATATCTTCTATAAATTTTAACTCATCAATAGTTTTTATTTGATTGGTTTTATATGTCTTTACTGCTTTGTTATTGTTACAAATAGCAATTTCTTTTGAACTAATATTATTTTTTGATTGAAGATTTGTTTCTGTTTTAGATTTAGAAGAGCTAAATGTATGCTGTGCAGTTAGAATTTTTTGCTTAATATTCTGATTATCTGATAACCAACTATTATATCTGTCGTTAAATCCACGGATTGTTAAGTAACCATTTTCAAATGTTAGGTTGTTAAGAACATCTTTTTCATGGTAAATGTTTGAAGTAGCTGAAAAGATAGTTTGGTAATTAGTGCCTTTAAGTGGTCTGTGACGGTATTGATAAACTCCTGACCCTTGTTCATTGATTACTAATAAATTATTGTTAGTTGTTTCATTAAATGAAAATCTTCTTATAAAATTATTATCGCTTTCATTTTTCGGTAAATAGTTTTCACCAATTACTATAAATTGTACGCGAATATTGTGTTTTTTATATTGGTCAGATAATTTGTTTATCTTAATTGATAATGCAGAATCTGTAACTAATTCTATTGCAAGTTGTATACTGTTAGTTGATATAAAAATATGTGTATAATGGTGTTCGATAATTTTTTTGTCTATATCTGCTTTAATTCCTATTCTATTTAAATGTTCAAAAATTAATACTTTAATGTTGTTGATTGAGAGAGAATTATTATTATCATATTTGGCATAATCGCAGTTGCATTTATGTTTATGTGCAAAATACGGGCGTTTAATGTTTCCGTGACAATATTTTATAATTGGAGAGTCACATTCTTTATCAAAACAACGCAATTCGTCTTTTGTGCTGGCTTCTCGTATAGCTTTTTCTAAATCATACGATTCTTTTATTTTAGAAGCATAAATCAGTTGTTCTTTCCATACGGCTATTTCCATAAAATTCTCCTAGGGATATGTTTTGTTGGTATTAAATTAATTTTGTTGTGATTAAATAGTGGGGAATTAAATTACAAATCCGCCGTTTACGCCTAAAACCTGTCCTGTAATAAATTTCGCTTTGTCACTGCATAAAAACACTGCGGCATCTGCAATATCCTTTGGTGTTCCAAGTGCGTTTAGTGGTGCTTCTTCCTTAAGCTCCTGCAGAGTTGTTTCATCAAAATCTTTCATCATATCTGTCATTATTACACCGGGACAAATGCAGTTTACTCGTATTCCCGAAAGCCCTACTTCTTTTGCCAACGCCTTTGTAAGACCGATAACTCCTGCCTTTGCCGCACTATAATGTACTTCGCAAGAAGCACCAACTTGACCCCACATTGAGCTTATGTTGAGTATAGCTCCACTGTGGTTTTTAATCATATATCTTTTTAGTGCTTCCTGTGTGCAGTAAAAAACTCCGTCAAGGTTTGTACCAATCATTTTGTGCCAATCATCAAATGTAATATCGGTAAATAGCTTTTGCTGTGCAATTCCTGCGTTATTAATAAGAATGTCAACATTTTTAGCTGTTTTATCAATAATATTAAACATTTCAGTTACAGATTCGCTGTTGCCTATATCAGCCTGAATTGCAAGGGCGTTTACTTTGTAGCTTTCATTAATAATTTTTGCAAGGCGTTGGGCTTTTTCAGTGTTGCTGTTATAGTGAAGAATAATATCACAACCTTCTTGTGCAAACGCTATTGCTAAGGCACTTCCGATTCCGCCTGATGCTCCTGTTATTAAAACTGTTTTCATAAAAATCACTTCCATTTGTTTTATAATAAAATTATACGATTTTTTGAAAAAGATTTCAATATATAACCTTTTAGATTGACTCAAATTGTGAGTTTCGCTTGACAATCAGTATAAAATTTTCTATAATAAATATTAAATGTAAATTATTTAATAACATCATATAGATAGTTGAAAGGAACGATAAAAATGGCAGCTAAACCAACAATGCTTACAGCTGAAGGTCTTAAAAATCTTGAAAATGAACTTGCGGATTTACTAAATGTAAAGCGTAAAGAGATAGCTGAGAAAATCAAGGTCGCTCGTTCATATGGTGACCTTTCAGAGAACAGTGAATATGATGATGCCAAGAATGAACAGGCAATTATGGAAGCAAGAATTGCTACCATTGAGAGTATTCTTAAAACTGCCGTTATTATTGACGAATCTAATACATCAACAGAGAGTGTACACCTTACATCAGTAGTTACAGTTGAGATGCTTAACACAGGCAGACAGGCTAAGTATAAAATCGTTGGTTCAAATGAAACAAACCCAAAAGAAGGTAAAATTTCAGATGAATCTCCTGTAGGTAAAGCTCTTATGGAGAGAAGTGTAGGTGACATCGTTGATGTTGAAACACCGGGCGGTACTATGGCAATCAAGATTCTTGAAATTTCAAAATAATTCAATTTAATTTAAAGTAAAATTTGTTAAATCCAAAACGGAAGGAAAATATATATGAGTGAAAAGCCACAGCAGGCTAATACAAGCGATGTTATTCAGGTAAGATATGACAAGCTTGATATGCTTAGAGAAGCAGGTAAGGATCCTTTTGTAATTACTACAAGTGATCGAAATGTTCATACAGAAACAATTAAAAATAATTTTGAAGAATACGAGGAAAAGACTGTTTGCGTTGCGGGCAGACTTATGTCAAAGCGTGGTAAGGGTAAAGTTTCATTTATGGACCTTCACGATAAGACAGGCAAAATTCAGATTTTTGCAAAGTTTGATGACCTCGGTGAAGAGGAATATGGTTTCCTCAAAAAGTGGGATATCGGTGATATCGTAGAGATTAAGGGCTTTGTATTTAAAACTCAGATGGGCGAAATTTCAATCCACGCTCAAGAGGTTAAAATGCTTTCAAAGTCACTTAAGCCACTTCCTGAAAAATACCACGGACTTACAAATACTGACCTCCGTTATCGTCAGCGTTATGTTGACCTTATTATGAATCCTGAGGTTAAGGATACATTTGTAAAGCGTTCAAAGATTATCAGCAGTATCCGTAAATATCTTGATAATCAGGGCTTTATGGAAGTAGAAACTCCAATGCTCGTATCAAATGCAGGTGGTGCTTCTGCTCGTCCGTTTATGACTCACTTTAATGCTCTTGATGAGGATTTAAAGCTTAGAATTTCTCTTGAGCTTTACCTCAAAAGACTTATCGTAGGCGGCCTTGAGAAGGTTTACGAAATCGGCAGAGTTTTCCGTAACGAAGGCGTTGATACAAGACATAATCCTGAGTTCACACTTATGGAGCTTTATCAGGCTTATACCGATTATAACGGTATGATGGATCTTACAGAAAAGCTTTATCGTCATGTTGCTCAGGATGTACTCGGTACAACAGTTATCACATATAATGGCATCGAAATGGATTTAGGTAAGCCATTTGAGAGAATTACAATGCTTGATGCTGTAAAGAAGTATTCAGGTGTAGACTTTAACGAGATTCATTCAGATGAAGAAGCTAAAGCTATAGCTAAGGAAAAAGGCATTGAGTTTGAGGATAGACATAAGAAGGGTGACATTCTTAATCTTTTCTTTGAAGAGTTTGCAGAAAAGCATATGATTCAGCCAACATTTGTAATGGATCATCCTGTTGAGATTTCACCACTTACAAAGAAAAAGCCTGAAAATCCTGATTATGTAGAGCGTTTTGAGTTCTTTATGAACGGCTGGGAAATGGCAAATGCATATTCAGAGCTTAATGACCCTGTTGACCAGAGAGCACGCTTTAAGGCACAGGAAGAGCTTCTTGCTCAGGGTGACGAAGAAGCAAATACAACAGACGAAGATTTCCTTAATGCACTTGAAATCGGTATGCCTCCAACAGGCGGTATCGGTTTTGGTATCGACAGAATGGTTATGTTGCTCACAGACTCTTCTGCTATCCGTGATGTTTTATTGTTCCCAACCATGAAAAGTTTGGATAAGTAATTATCTTTAAAACATAATATTTATTAGTTTTTGCAGAATATAAAGATAAAAATTTACACCATACACCGATTTTTCGGTGTATGGTGTTTTTGCGTAAAATGGTTGACTAAATGTTAATCATACAAGAAAAGGCTTAAAATAACATATAAGACAAGTTTGGAGGTAGCTATGGTAAGTGTACACTGCCATATTGATTTATCCAACCTTGAAACGCTGTAATCAGTTATGACTGAGTATTTGGCAGATGAATCTGGAGAGTTCAGAAAAGGCGATGATGGTGTATTTAGCGGAGAAAAATGTATTTTTATGGCTCCTTCTGCGAGGTTAGTATCTGAGCTTATGGAACAACTTTTCTCTTTTAAGAATGAGAATAGGCGAGAAGTGTATTCGCTTATTACATCTGTTGTATCTTATTGTGAATTTGTGTTTATACATTTGATTTTATCAAGTAAGACTGTGTCAGAGAGCCTTGTTTGATAATTGCTTTAGAGATTTTGCGGATTTAAAGACTTTTTATATACATTGACATTTAAATAGTGGATTGTTATAATAGATTTGTAGAGTTTTGTCGGATTTACTGTTAAAGCTCTAATATAAGAAGTTTAGATAAGTACTTATCTGAAAAGTTCGGCGTTTGCTTAGATTTCTGATGCCTTGAGGACCGAAAAATTTATACACCATATACTAACAAAATGGTGTGTACTAATAATAGTGTATTAAGGTTTAGACGGCTATGCTTTCTGAATCTTTTTGCTCTAAAGTAAAAGCTAGGGTAGAGAAACTAAAAATAATATAGTGTATGCACTAAGTCTAAGTGTATCATTTTTGGGAGATGAGATAATGTCCAGTATGAAGCAACATAAATGCCCCTGTTGTGGCGGAGCGGTGGAATTTGATGCGAATATACAAAAATTAAAATGTCCATACTGTAGTTCGGAATTTGAGGTTGGCTCTTTAAATAAGGCTGAGCAGTTAAATGATAGTAGTGTTGAAGATTCTATTAAATGGGGAGGTAAGAAAACCCATTGGGGAAGCGGTGAAACCGATGGAATGTCTGTGTATGAATGTAATTCCTGCGGCGGTGAAATTATAACCGATTCAACTACTTCGGCAACAAAATGCCCTTACTGCGACAATAATGTTGTAATGAAAGGTAATTTCTCGGGTGAATTAAAACCTGACCTTGTTATACCTTTTAAGCTTGACAAAAAAGCCGCTACAGATGCATTGGAAAAATATATTGCAAGTAAGAAATTTGTTCCTAAGATTTTTAAGCAGAAAAATCATATTGATGAGATAAAAGGTGTGTATGTACCTAATTGGTTATTCTCTTGCGATGCCTTAACTGATGTGCAGTATCACGCAGAAAAAATAAGAAGCTGGAGCGATAGCTACTACAACTACACCGAAACTTCTCATTATAATGTTTACAGAGCAGGT
The DNA here is from genome assembly GCA_036310085.1 of Ruminococcus sp. Taxonomy (GTDB): domain Bacteria; phylum Bacillota; class Clostridia; order Oscillospirales; family Acutalibacteraceae; genus Ruminococcoides. The sequence continues at coordinate 1,490 of JAXJSN010000110.1, read as the reverse complement.
TCAATCAGCTTTGATAATGTTCCTGTTGATGGTTCAACAAAAATGCCTGTTGAATTGATGGAATCTGTGGAGCCGTTTGATGCTTCGCAGGGCGTAGATTTTAACACCGCTTATTTAGCAGGATATCTTGCAGATAAGTATGATATTTCAGCGGAACAAAGTATTCCGAGAGCTAATGAAAGAATCAAGAATAGTGCAGTTACTGCGTTTAGAAATACCGTAGACGGATACTCAAGCATAGTTGCGGAAAGTGCAAATGTAAATTCATCAAACGGTACATATAAATATGCATTGTATCCGGTTTGGCTTCTTAATACTTCTTGGAATGGCAAAAAATTCACTTTTGCAATGAACGGACAGACAGGCAAAATTGTAGGTGATTTGCCTGTTGATAAGGCTGCGATTTGGAAGCTGAGATTATTACTTACAGGTGTAATTGGTGCAATTGGCTATGGTCTTTTGTGGCTGATTATGTATTTGTAAGGGGGTGCAGTTATGAAAAAAAGAATTTTTGCAATGTTAATTGCAGTTGTGCTTTCTATTTCAGTTATATCTTCTGCATCCGTTGTTTTGAGTGCTGAAAATTCAATTGATACAACAGTTGAGGGTACAACAAAGTTTGTGCCTGTTGAAAGAACGCTCCCTTTAATTGTTGACAATGCAGATTTGCTTACCGACGAACAGGAAAGCAAGCTTACTGCAAAGATTGAGAAAATCATAGATGAATATAATGAAGAGGTTGCAATTCTTACTATTACTGACCTTGAGGGAAAATCTCCGCAAGATTATGCCGATGATTTTTATGATTATAACGGCTATGGTTATGGCAAAGAAAAGGACGGAGTTCTTGTTCTTTATAAACCGGGCGAAGAGGGCGACAGAAAGTTACATATAACAACGCACGGTAAGGCGATTCGAGCATTAACAGATGAAACTATTAACGACATTCTTTATGGAATGAAATATTTGTTAGTGGAGAAATCTTATTATGAAGCATTTAATTTTTATGTTGACTATTGTGCGGATGAGTTAAAGCCACCTTCGGTACATTGGATATGTATTCCTATATGTTTTGGTATAGGATTTTTGATTTCATTTTTAATTTCAAAGGGTATTGAGTCTTCACTTAGACCTGTAAAAAAACAGCACCATGCATCAACCTATGTTCGTAACGGCAGTATGGTAGTTACAAATAGTCATGATGTATTTATGTATAGAAATGTCACCAGAACTGAAATTCCGAGAAATGATGACAGAGATTCAGGTGGTTCAAGTACCCACACAAGCTCATCAGGTGAAGATCACGGTGGTGGCGGAATCTCATTCTGATATTAGTTGGCAAAATATATTTATAAAGCGAGTGCCTCGCACGCAGTTCGTGCAGACAGTATCATATGATTTGAATACTTCTATGCCCGAGCGTAACCGAGCAATTTCCTATAAATTAAAAGCGAGTGCCTCGCACGCAGTTCGTGCAGACAGTATCATAT
>JAXJSN010000109.1:0-6433 GCA_036310085.1 Ruminococcus sp. | reverse complement strand
GGTGGGAACAATAGGGCTCGAACCTATGACCCTCTGCTTGTAAGGCAGATGCTCTCCCAGCTGAGCTATGCTCCCACATGCCTTTGTCGCTTCGTATCGGTTTGCTGTATCTCTCAGCGACAGGTATTATGATACCACCAAAGCTTTAATTTGTCAACACTTTTTTGAAACTTTTTTTAAAAAATTTCAAAAAACTTTAAAACCTCAGTATTAATCGGCATTTTTCTCTTTTATAAGTCTTTCAATATCCTCTGTTGTAAACACATATCTGCGATTACAGAAATGACAATTAGCTACAACTGTTCCGTTTTCGTCAGGAAGTGAACGCAAATCCTCATCGCTTAAAGTACAAAAATGTCTTTCAAGCTTTTCTTTTGAACAACCGCAGGTATATTTTACAGGATATTCGTCAAGAACCTCAACCTCAAAGCCTTCAAGAGCAGTTTTGCATATATCAAGTATGCTCATTCCCTTTGCAAGCATTGTTGTAACAGGCTCAAGCTTTGATATATTTGCCTCAATCTTATCAATTGTAGCATCATCCGCACCAGGAAGAAGCTGAATAAGCAAACCACCTGCAAGCAGTACTTCTCCATCCTCTTTATCAATAAGTACACCAAGAGCACAAACTGTTGGAATCTGCTCACTTGTTGCATAGTAATTTGTAATATCCTCTGCAATTTCGCCGCTTACAAGCTCTACCTGACCAATATATGGCTCGCCTGTACCGTAATCACGCATTACATTAAGAACACCATTCTTGCCAACTGCTTTAGCAACATTTATTTTGCCGCTGCTGTAATACTCAGTTGCACAATTGCTGTTGCCAACATAGCCCTTAACATTACCTCTGCTGTCACCTACCGCAATAACAGGTCCGATGTCACCATCGCCCATTACACGCAAATTAATTGTTGCATCCTTTTGCTTTAGCATTGCACCCATAATTGATGTTGCACACAAAAGTCTACCAAGTGCCGCAGTAGCACTTTTAGAAAGATGATGAAGCTTTTTTGCAGTAAATACTATATCTGATGCATCTATTGCCGATGCCATAACAGCTCCGTCAGATGTAATACAACGAATAATTTTATCCATAAATTAATCCTTTCATATTTCCTTATTTCTCGATTCTTTCATCCAAGCTACATAAATTACTCTTTGTTCGGTATCGCAAGGCTTATCAAAAGTAAGGTCGCCATATACAGCCTTTACCTCAAACCCTGCTTTTTCAAGAGCTTGTCTTATAAATTCATCTGAATATGCTCGCTCGCAAAAGCTTTCGCTCGAACGGTAATATACCCCGTTTTCCTATTCAAAAAAATCAAGCTCTATTTTTACAATATCATCATCTTCAAGAGTGTTTTGCCATACACAAAACACCTTCTCATCCTCATAAACAAATGTATTGTTTGCAAGAATTTCCCTATGCTTGTAAATAGTATTGACATCAAAAATAAAAAGTCCGTCTTTATCCATAAACAAAGCAACTCTGTCAAAAGTTATTTCAACATCCTCAGGATTTGTAAGATGATTAATACTGTCAAGAGTACATACGCAGGTATCTATTGTACCATATAAGTCAATATTCTGCATTTTTTGTCGGAGATAGAGTATATCAAGTCCGGCTTCGCTAGTCTTCATCATAGCCTCAGAAAGCATTTCAGCGCTTGCATCAATTCCATATACATCTACTCCGCTTTTTTTAAGCTCACGAGTAAGACTGCCGGTTCCGCAGGCAAGGTCAAGAGTTATTCCCATATTATGATTATACTTTTTTGCAATCTCAAGTATATATTTACAACGATTTTCATACTCGACATTTTTCATAAGCCCCTCATAATACGAAGCGAAAAAATCGTATCCTGCCATTACGCTTTATCCTCGTTAGACATCTTATCAAGCACAAGAGTATAACCGTAGGTATCGTTATCAAACAAAGCACGCTTAACACGGCTGATTGTAGCTGTTGAAGCACCTGTTTCCTTTACAATTTCGGTATATACCTTTTTTTCGGTAAGCATTTTTGCTACCACAAGTCGCTGTGACATTGCCTTTAATTCGGGACTTGTGCATAAGTCCTCAAAGAAACGGTAACATTCTTCCTCGTTTTCAAGAGAAAGAACAGCCTTAAATAAAAAATCAGTTGCATCGTTTTTTAATTTAGAATTCAAAAAAATTGCCTCCTTTATAATACGCTTTATACATCTTATACAAACACTATGTTTTTATACACTAAAATTTTAACACACGAAAGCATAAAAGTAAAGTACTTTTACTTAAACGAATGTACTAAAAAAAATCTTTACTTTTATACAAGTTTATTGTATAATGTATTTTAATAGCAATTTATAAATAATTATTGAATAGGAGGGCAGCGACATAATGATTAGCGGTGCTGAAATTATGGTAAAATGTTTAGAAGCCGAGGGTGTTTCGGTCGTCTTTGGTTATCCCGGTGCAGCAATCTGCCCGTTCTACGATAAGATTTACGATTCCGACATTGAGCATATTCTTGTTCGTGATGAGCAAAATGCAGCTCATGCAGCAAGCGGCTATGCTCGTTGCAGTGGTCGTCCCGGTGTATGTGTAGCTACATCCGGTCCGGGTGCTACAAACCTTATTACAGGTATTGCAACAGCTTATATGGATTCAATTCCTATGATTGCAATTACCGGTCAGGTTAAAAGCGACCTTTTGGGCAGAGATGTTTTTCAGGAGGCTGATATCACCGGTGCGTGTGAGCCTTTTGTAAAACACAGCTATCTTGTCAGCAAAACCGAGGACCTTCCTCGTATATTTAAAGAAGCATTCCATATTGCTTCAACAGGCAGACAAGGCCCTGTACTCATTGATATTCCTCAGGATATTCAGGAAAATATGATAGAGGAATTTGTTTATCCGGACAGCGTTAATATAATTGGTTACAAGCCAAATGTTAAGGGTCACGCTGTTCAGATTAAAAGAGCAGTTGAGGCAATTTCTCAGAGCAAACGCCCTGTAATTGTTGCAGGCGGCGGTGTATTAAGCTCAGGTGTAAAGCTTAAATTTCAGGCTTTTGCCGAAAAAACAAGAATCCCTGTAATTTCAACAATGATGGGTATTGGCATTATGCCAAGTGAGCACGAGATGTACCTAGGTATGCTCGGAACTCACGGCAAAGCAGTTGCAAATCGTTCTTTGCACGAAGCAGACCTTGTAATAGTATGCGGTGCAAGACTTGGCGACAGAGCTGTTGCATCTACAAATCAGATGAGCGAAAAAACAACTGTTATACATATTGATATTGACCCTGCCGAAATCGGCAAAAATGTTAAAACCGAAATTCCGATTGTTGGCGATATGCGTAATGTTATGGATATGCTTTTCGACACTATCGGCGATTATACTGCTCCTGATGACTGGTTTAATACAGTTATGGAATGGAAAAAAGATATGTATAAAGCACCACCGGTGTTTGAAGGATATGTAGAGCCGAGAAACCTTGTAGGTCAGCTTAGCTCAATGTTCCGCTCCAAGGCTATTCTTGTTGCCGATGTAGGTCAGAATCAGATTTGGTGTGCGAACAATTTCAGAATAAGAGAAGGCAGATTCCTTACAACAGGCGGTATGGGTACAATGGGTTACTCAATTCCTGCCGCTGTTGGTGCAAAGTTTGCAAGACCTGACCGTGATGTTATTGTAATTTGCGGTGACGGTAGCTTCCAGATGAGCCTTAACGAGCTTGCAACAATCGCAGGTAATAATCTTGGAATTAAGATTATTATTATGCGTAACTCAAGACTCGGAATGGTTAGAGAACTTCAGGACAAGCATTATAAGGGCAGACATTCTGCGACAATTCTTAAAGGCGATCCTGATTTCTTAAAGATTGCCGAAGCGTATGGAATTGACCACGCAGAGGCTAACTCTAACGAAGAAGCTGAAAACATTATCAAAGGTATTGTAGATTCCGATAAGCCATTTATCCTTGTCTGCAATGTTTATTCTGATACTCCGTCTATTTAATGAGGTGAGAAAATGCAATATACATTATCAATACTTGTTGAAAATCAGGCGGGTGCACTCTCTAAAATCTCGGGACTTTTCTCTCGCCGTGGATTTAATATTGATTCGTTGGCTGTAGGCGTTACAAACGACCCGAATGTTTCAAGAATCACAATAGTAGCAAACGGAGATGAATATGTTGTTGAGCAGCTTGAAAAACAGCTCAACAAGCTTATTCCTGTTATTAAGGTAAAAAGACTTAACGACAGAGAATTTATCAGCCGTGAGCTTATACTTATTAAAGTTCATTGTCCGGCTGCAAAAAGAGCCGAAATTATAACAACTGCAGAAATTATGCAGGCTAAAATTGTTGATGTTGCTCCAAACTGCGTTACAGTTGAATACTGTGAAGGTGCAAGCAGAGTAAACACACTTATAGATTTATTAAAGCCTTATGGTATCCGTGAGATTGTCAGAACAGGTACTGTTGCCATAGACAGAGGAACAGCCTCTGTTTCAGTTTAATCTTACAGAATAACATATATATTAACTTTTAATATACCGCTTCGGCGGCAAGGAGGAAACTAAAAATGAAAGATTACACAGCAAATATGAAAGCCCCAATTTATTACCAGTCAGATTGCAACCTTTCTCTTCTCGATGGTAAGACAATTGCAATCATCGGTTATGGTAGCCAGGGTCACGCTCACGCTCTCAACCTTAAGGAATCAGGTTGTCATGTAATTATCGGTCTTTACAACGGCAGTAAGTCATGGGCAAAGGCTGAGGCTCAGGGCTTTGAAGTATACACAGCTGCTGAAGCTGCTAAGAAGGCTGACATCATTATGATTCTTATCAATGATGAAAAGCAGGCTACAATGTACAAGAATGACATCGAGCCAAACCTTGAGGCAGGCAATATGCTTATGTTCGCTCACGGTTTTGCTATTCACTTCGGTCAGATCGTACCACCTGCTGATGTTGACGTTACAATGATCGCTCCAAAGGGCCCTGGTCACACAGTAAGAAGTGAGTATCAGGTTGGTAAGGGTGTACCTTGTCTTGTTGCTGTTCATCAGGATGCTACAGGTAAGGCTAAGGATTTAGCACTTGCTTACGCTCTCGGTATCGGCGGTGCAAGAGCTGGTGTTCTTGAGACAAACTTCAGAACAGAAACAGAAACTGACCTCTTTGGTGAGCAGGCTGTTCTCTGCGGTGGTGTATGTGCTCTTATGCAGGCTGGTTTTGAAACACTTTGCGAAGCTGGTTACGACCCAAGAAACGCTTACTTTGAGTGTATCCACGAGATGAAGCTCATCGTTGACCTTATCTATCAGTCAGGCTTTGCTGGTATGAGATATTCAATCTCTAACACAGCTGAGTACGGCGATTACATCACAGGTCCAAAGGTAATCACAGACGAGACTAAGAAGGCTATGAAGAAGGTTCTTTCTGATATTCAGGATGGTACATTTGCTAAGGACTTCCTCCTCGATATGTCACCAGCAGGCGGTCAGGCACACTTCCGTGCTATGAGAAAGCTCGCTGCTGAAACTCCTGCTGAGGTTATCGGTCAGGAAGTTAGAAAGCTCTACAGCTGGTCAGACGAGGATAAGCTCATCAACAACTAATCCTTTAAGTTTTCTGAATTCTTAATATATAAAAATTAAAAGTTTCAGTCAAGCCTTTTAAGGTTAGACTGAAACTTTTTTTATCAAAAATATCACGGACACAGAGGGGTTAATATGAAAATTTGGAAACTTGATTGTGATGTTGATAACTACGAAAACTTAGCAAAGGATGATTATTTTGATTTGGATTTTTCTCAATCATTCGACGGAAGAAGTCAAATAAATAATTGGACACCATTAAAAGTTGATGCTATGTACCGAAGCAAAAGACCATTTAGCAACACTCCGGGATTTCTGCCTCATATCCCTGTTTTTGATGAAAAAGCGATTTCTGTTTTAAAAGATGCACTAGATAATAATGCGGAAATATTGCCTTTGAAGTGTAGCTCAGGCAACTTTTATGCAGTAAATGTTACTAAGGTATTAGATTGTATTGATTACGAAAAATCGACATACAAAACCTTTAGAGATGGTAAAAGAATTATGAGATTTTTAAATTATTCTTTTGACATCAATAAAGTAATTGGTGAGGATTTATTTAAAATAAAAGATGAACCGTTAAAAAGACCTTTCGTTTCCGACAATTTCAAAAATTTAGTAGCAATGAATAATTTAACCGGTTTCAAATTTGAATTAGTCTGGGATAGTGAAATCTAAGCAAGAACCTCGCACGCATTTAGTGCAGAGTGGCGAGTGCCTCGCACGCATTTAGTGCAGACAGCATCATATAATTTCAACACTTCTACGCCCGAGCGTAAAATAAGCCTCCTTTACAAAAGGAGGTGGCACGGCTTGCCGTGACGGAGGATTGCAAG
>JAXJSN010000108.1:0-3795 GCA_036310085.1 Ruminococcus sp. | reverse complement strand
TAAGTACAATCATAAGACATCCACACATTTATCCCTGTTATATATCCGCTATCATAAAGCATTTTCATAATTCTACACCATTTAGGTTTAGATATTTCTAAAGAACTATAGCTTAGCACTGATTTGTCAAACTCAGGTATATCCATACCGCTTTCTAACTTTTTTAATATCTCGTATATGATTTTAAAATTTTCATCCATTATTACACCTTCTTATAAAGATTATAAAGAACCGCTCCCAATTTTAAATTGAGGGCGGTTTTAATCATACTTAAAAGGGTTGTTAATAGTTATCTGTTGTTCAATCTCAATCAATTCATCAGAAATCTTTTTTCGTTCTTCTTCAGATAAGAGTGGGTTATTAAATTCTTCAGTTAATTCAACTTCTCTTTCGGTTAATCGTCTTAACAAAGTTTTCACCTCAACAAATCAATTAATTCTTGTGAAATCTGACTTTCATCGAGGGCTGAAAAAGCTTCAGCAATAATCTCTGTGTATTTTCTTTTAGCATATCCAACATTAGCGTAAAAACTCAAATTATTTGATAAAAATCTTCCATTTTCATTTCGCAAATGAATATACTCATATATCAGATTATCCACAACTTCTTTTGCTTTATTATAATCTATATTCCTTTTTTTTGCAAGTAATTTTATATAATCATAATAATATTTATGGCCTAATTCATGCATTATAGGTGCATACACAGTGCTGTTAGCAAACATACCATTCTGCTCAGTAACAAATCGTATGATTTTTTCTACTGTATCATACTTGCTATTTAAAAACAACACACCAGTATTTCTGTCATAACCACCTATTGCATCAACACCAAAATTATGTTTATCAAAGTTAATCACTGCAATTTTAGGAAAATTAAAGTCTTTCAGCAATCTAAGTTCAATATCCGTAAGTAACTTTTCGACAAGTCTTATTGCTTTACTTCTACGTGAATTTGCAACATCAGTAACAATATCAAATTTACTGTTACTTACTCTTTTAACATCAATTATTTTATTACCATACTCAATAGGTTTATGTTGAGAAAATTTTGGTATAAACCTTTTTGACATATAATCAACATCTCTATGGTTTATCCATAGTTTTTCTCCAATTTCATCAGCTTTATTCTTGCATACATTTGCCCTCTGCTGATATATCCGCTTATTATCGCTATCAAAGCTATAATCTGCGATTCGCTGATTTTTCTTAGCCTGTTTTTTAATTTGCTATAAGAAAACCGCCCTCAATTCAAAATTGGGAGCGGTTAATTTTCTTTAGGTTCATATCTATAACCTTTATCAAAAGGTCTGTGCCTGTCGTGACTTTTTTCACCACAAAATATTCTGGTTGGTATGCCTGTAGGATAAGCTTTGCATATAGCAAAAGGGGACTTGTTAATATGCTCGTAGTGTTTGCAACTTTGACATTTTGATTTTGAACTAAAACTCATTATAATACCTTCTTCAAATAGTATTTTATCATCTTTTCAGAATTTTTACAAGGTATATTATTTATTTTACAAGCAATTCCATCAGCTATAAACTCAAATGCATCTTGCGAAGCATTCACAGAAACAAATTCCTTTGCTTTTGTTCTTTTAAACAGTGTATACATTTCTCATTTTGAATTATGTAAATCATCCATAGAAATATAATGACCCCATTCGTGGGCCGCTATATATTTTATGTCTGCACCCTTCGGAAGGATACTTTTTCTTATAAACTCTTTAATAATAGAATTCATTTCAGCTGAAGAATTAAAGTATCTTGCATTCAGTTGTAAAACCTTTGAAGGTGTAACTTGGGCAATATCAGTTTTATCCAAATCTACCAAATCAATTCTGAAAAACATTTCACCATATTGCTCACTCAAATATTCCAACTGTTCTACAAACGGTTTTATAACAGCTGATGTTTTGAGATTATCAGCATTATTGAAGTTTCTGATGCCGATATTACTTTATCTTGTTTTGATATCTGTTAATTCTTCCAAGGTTATTAAAGAATCTGTATTATTAACCTTTGATACTGAAATGTCTTTATTGTAAGCACTTAGTTTCAAAGTTTTCTCAATCTCAACTGCCTTTTTTCTGCTTGCTTTTGCCCTCTGCTGATATATCCGCTTATTATCGCTATCAAGGCTATAATCTGCGATTCGCTGATTTTTCTTAGCCTGTTTTTAAATTTGGTATAAGAAAACCGCCCTCAATTCAAAATTGAGAGCGGTTAGTTCTTTAATATTTTTCTTACAATTTCTCTATCAAATATTCAATTTTACAGAAATTTCTTCATTTTAAAAATCTAATATTTTTTAATTTATATTTAGAATTACCACTACTATTCATTGAGAGAAAATAAAAAGGACACCACAGAGGTGTCCTTTTTATTTTGGAGCGGATGATGGGAATCGAACCCAAAAAAATTTGCTTTACAATCAAAGAAATTTCTTTTACTGTGTAATTTATGTGTAATAACATTTCTAATAACTATTTTAATTCATTGTTATTTGTTTTTTCTGTTAATAAATCAATCGCTTTTGTGATTACATTCGGCATTGGCAAACCCATAAGTCCTGCATTTTCTACGAGCGATATTAATTCATTTACACAAAAGCCGATAATAACAGCATCCCTTATATATGTTGTAGTCAACAGCAAATCAAGTCGGTAGGCCACAAGAACTATAAGAAGGGTTACACCTTTTCTGCACAAGCCTTTCCATCCGGCTTTGGATTCAAGACCACCGCTTGTAGATTTTTTCGACTTTTTAAAAACTCCTGCAACAAGTAAACCTGTTATGTAATCAATTGTCATAAAAATAATTAATGTTATCATTCCTGTATCCCAGCCACCAAATATAGTTGTTATAAAGCTACCTATAACACCTAAAGCAGTACAAATTGTTTCTTTCATATTTTATTAAATCCTTTCTGTATAGTCAAGTGCAATCCAGCCGGCACCGCTTTTAAGCTTGCCCCACTTTTTAGCACCTTTGCCGTTCTTTTCGGCTACAATTGTATATGCTCCGCCTTTTGGGATTGCACCTACTACATCATAGTTCGTACCGGCACCCTTGCGGATGTTTACTCCGGTATCTGAGGTGATACGCACAATATAGCTTTTAAATTTATCAGGTGCAGGTTTCTTGTCCTCAGTATTTGAATTTAAGTCTGAATCCGTCTTATATTTAACTCCAAAAGCTGAACAAATACCCTTTGCAATTGCCTCGCCGATTGCTGTTGTGTTATTAATAATCCATTTCGCCAAAGTCGCATTATCGTGGAACTCGCATTCACAGTATACACACTTTGCATATGTGTTTGTGATTTCGGTAAAGTTAGCTGTCTTGATACCTCTGCCGTTACCTGTAAGTTTTACAAGCTCGTTATAAACAGGCTTTGCGTATTTCATATTGGTATCTGACTTATTATAAACAAATACTTCAGTACCCTTACCACCGCCTGCGTTAGTATGGATGCAGAGATGTACATCTGCTTTAAAAGCATTGCTCTCTCTAATTGATGTGTACATATTCTGTCCTTTAGGTGCTCGGTTAGTTGTAAATCCGCAACGCTTGAGGGCAGTTTCACAAGCTTGTGCAATTTTATTGCATTGCTCCATTTCGTTAGTGTTACCATATGAATAGGTGTTGTTACCCTGATTTGATGGACTGATGTAAATTCTTTTACTCATAATTAAAATCCTTTCTTTAATTTGTTATTGAAGTTTGATTTGCTTTGCAAATCCAATACGCACCATTATATTTGGCATTAATCTCACAAACTGAATTTGCGT
>JAXJSN010000107.1:0-23259 GCA_036310085.1 Ruminococcus sp. | reverse complement strand
TGAGCAACAGCACTGTTACCATCCATGGTTTTCATTTTTCTTGCCATTGGAATTGTCCTCCTTTAATTATAAAAGCGACTTTTTAATATAAGTCGTAATTTTTTTAAAACAGAAATTGTAAACACACTCTGTATCACTTTAGATTTTAACACTTTACGCAAGTTTTGTAAAGTGTTTTCTGTATGAAAAGTTTGTATATTTGACATTTTCAAATAATTTTTTTGTTTATATTGTTTTGATTTATATTAAATACCTATTTAATTAACAAAAAAGAATTATCCTACATTGATTTATAAAGTCGTAATAAATATTTATATTTGTTATATTTACAGCTTTTCAAGTTCTTTTACCGCTTCCGACAGGTCATTGCAAAGCAGAGAAAGCATTGGTTTTATCTCTTCGGTCGGTTGCAGGTAGTCAGGAATCATTATAGGCTTCATTCCAGCCGCAAATGCCGCTTTAATGCCGTTGATACTGTCCTCAAAGGCAATACATTCCTCAGGCTTGAGCAAAATTTTCTCAGCCGCTGTAAGAAAAATTTCAGGATGGGGCTTGCTGTTTTTAACAAAATCACCACAGACAAATTCATCAAAAAAGTCATACACACCCGACATTCTTATAACCTTCATAGCAGTTTGAGAGGATGTAGAGGTTGCAACGGCTGTTTTAATTCCATTTTCTTTAAGAAATTCAAGAATCTCAAAAAGACCCTTTTTAACAGGAACCCCGTTTTCTGATATATAATTGTAAAACATCTCTCGTGCTTTAAGTCTAAACGGCACATAATCAAAATCTGCTCCATAAATAGATTTATAAAGCTGTTCTGTTGAATCTACTCTAAGTCCGACTGTTCTTTTAAAAATATCAAGACTATAAGGGTATCCAGCTTCATCCATAACTGTTTGCCACGATTGATAAACAACTTTTTCGCTGTCAAGCATCAATCCATCCATATCGAAAACTGCACCCTTAAAATTAAGTGGCATAAACATACCTCCAAAATATATTGTTAAATAATAATATTTAAACTCATACTATTGTTTGAGCCAATGCAACAATTACAGGCATTGTTATAATTGATACGATTGTAGTTGCCGCCACGATACTTACAGATGCTTCGACATCTCTGTTAAATTTTGCCGAAAACATAGTAGTTGTTGCTGCAGTAGGTGCTGATGCCGCAATTATGCAAGTAACAAGAATAGTTGAATCTACACCTATCCACTTCATTACAAAAAGCGATGCAACAGGAATAACAATTAATCGAACTGCAATTGCAAAATAGGTTCCTCTCTCTGTAAACGCTTTTTTTAAATTAGCTTTTGAAAGATAATATCCTATAATGAGCATTGGAACCGGTGTATTTAGATTTGATAAATACTCGCAAGGCTGAGATAAAATGTATGGCAGTTTTATTCCGCAAATAAAAATAATTAAAGAAATTAAAACTCCGATTATACCCGGATTAACCATAAGCCTTTTTAACGAAAGCTGTTTTATATCACCGCTCATATCAACAAGTCCGTATGTCCAAACGATTATGTTAAATACAGCTACAAAAATTGAACCATAAAACCATCCGTCATCACCAAGAATTGCTTTTTGTAACGGCAAAGACATAAAACCACAATTTGAAAACACGACTGCGAACTGTAAAACTTTTTTGCGACTTTCGTTTTTATCTCTAAAAACAAGCTTAGATATAAATATTGATGCTGTCATAATCAAAGCCGCTGAACAAGCTGTTATTCCGATATTCCCCAAAAGCTCAAAGCTGAATTCCCTTTGAAACGCAGTTATCATTACACAGGGGGTTACAATATACAAAACAATGTCAGTAATACTTTTAATTGAGTTTTGCCCGAGTAAGCCTTTTTTGCCACATAAAAATCCGATAAATATCAATATAAACAGTACGAATACCTGCTGTGCTACAAGTGTAAAATTCTGAATCAATTTAACCTCACCCAATCCTTTTAAATGTTTTTTTACAAGTCAATTATACCACACTTTGTAATTATTTCAAATAATAAATGCTTGGAAAAACAGCATTTCGACGACACCAAACGACACAATACACAAAACAACAGTTATTTTATAGTGCATAATAACTAATGGCAACTTTATTTTTTACCAAATATGTATCAACCGCCGAAATTACTCTAGCTTTGTTGACTTTTACATTCTCTAACTGTATAATTAATTTGCAAAATTCAATATTAATTAACGCAATTTTTTAGATTTTGAAAGAAGGAATTTATAATGGCAACTACTAAAAAGACTACTACTAAGGCTACTGAAACAACAGAAGCTACAACAAAAAAATCACCTGCTAAAAAGACTGCTCCTAAGAAAGCTGCTCCAAAGAAGGTAGCACCTAAGAAGCCTGAAGCTGTTGCAGCAAAAATCACAAATACAACTGCTCCTGCTGAAACAAAGGTAAACTTCTTTGTAGAGTACGCAGGTACACAGGTATCTATTGATGAAGTTATCAACAACATCAAGGCTACTTACGGTAAAGAAGCTAGTGAGATTTCTGTATATCTTAAGCCTGAAGAAAGCAAAGCTTACTTTGTTGCTGATGGCAACTCACTTGAAATGGATGTATTTTTCTGCTAATTTGTTGCAGTATAAAAGGGACTGTCGTGAGACAGTCCCTTTTAAATTATAATTACTATTGATTCCAATAATCCAATTTATCTTTTATGCCTACGCTCTTAGCAGAGAATTTTGGATCTTTTCCTTCCTTTTTTTGACTTACATAATCATTCAATGCTCTAAATGCATATTTACCCATTATCATACAAACAGGCATATTAATAAGTGTCATTACTCCCATTAATACATCGGCAATATTCCACAGCATATCTGCACTTAAAACTGCACCAAGTAAAATTAAAGCAGATGCAATTATGTAATATACTGTATTAAACGCTTTGGAAGGAACTTTGCCCATTATATAACAAATACTTTTGTCTACATAGAATAAGTTTCCAAGCAAAGTTGTAAAGGCAAATAGAATCATAGCAACGGTAATAAATATCGGGCCAAAAGCACCTAATGTGTTTTCCATAGCCGCTTGAACATATGGAGCACCGGAAAGCTCAGAAGTTGGCTCAACACCAGAACACATACACATAAACGCAGTAGCAGAACAAACAAGGATTGTATCTATAAATACCGATAATATCTGCACAAGACCCTGTTTTGCAGGATGACTTACATCAGCAGACGCAGATGCGTTTGGAGCAGAGCCTACACCTGCTTCATTACTAAACAAACCTCTCTTAATACCATACATTACGCAAGAACCACTGAATCCACCAAAAATAGCTTCAAAATTAAACGCATCAGAAAAAATTCTTCCAAATACATTTGGCAACTCTGTTATGTTAATTAATACAATCACTATAGCCATAAGAATATAAGCCACACCCATTACAGGTACAATAGTAGTTGTAGCTTTTATTATTCTTTTGCCGCCACCGAAAAGACAGAAACAAACTAGAGCTGCAATAATAATACCAATAATCCAAGGTGAACTTTTAGGATCATAAAAGCTATATGACGAAAAAGTAGACTGCAAGTTATATGACGCAAGCATATTAAAACCTACACCATAAGTAAGAATAAGACAAATTGCAAAGATAATTGGCAAAACACGATTTTTGGTAAGTGCCTCTATATAATATGCGGGTCCGCCGTAGCTTCCATCTGGACCTTTTTTCTTAAATATCTGTGCAAGTGTACTTTCAACAAAAGCAGAAGCTCCTCCAATTATGGCAATGATCCACATCCAAAAAACAGACCCAAATCCGCCTAAGCACAAAGCAGTAGAAACACCGATAATATTACCTGTACCAACTCTTGATGCAGTAGAAACCATCAATGCCTGAAAAGATGAAACACCTGATTTATCGCTGGGTTTTTCTGTAACCGCTTTTATTTGTTCTCTAAACAACCTAAATTGTACAAACTTGGTTCTTATAGTAAAGTACAATCCTCCTAAAATTAACAGTAATATTAATACATTACTGTATAGTAGGCCATTTATATTGGCAATAAATTCTTCAAACATTTGTATCCCCTTTTCAAATTAATTATTTATTATTTTTTAATTTTAGCAAATTATTTAGTTTTCGTCAATTAAATAATACTATATCAATTATAAAATTACCAAAATAAACTGCAAACCGGCATTGTCGATATCCTTGACAATGCCGGTATTATTAAAGATAAATATTAACCTTTATAATTCATAAGTTCTTCGACTGAGCTGAACATATTTTCAAACTCAGGCATACTCATATTCTTCTTTGCCTCAGCAGTAATTCCTCTGAAATGCTCCTTTTGTGCATATTCAGAAAGAGTTTTTCTGTCGCAGAACAAAGCACGATAAGCAATCATTTCCTCGGGATGTGGAAGTCTGCCGTTCTTCTTTTTAAAGCCCTCAGCATAACATTTTGCACTATCAATAAAATGCTTTTTGTTGCTGTTAAAATGCTTTTCAAGGGTACAAATCTTTACAGCCGGATTTCCTGCATAAACGCTGTTGCTTTCTACCTTGCCTGATACAACCGCACCTGCACCGATAATTACATTATCGCCAATATCCGAACCCATAAGAATTGTTGCACCTACACCGATAAAAACATTGTTGCCGATAACTGTTTTACGCTGTTTACGAGCAAGACTGTTATAAGCATTTGCAAGCACGAAAAAGCTGTAATCGTGAGCAAGAATTTTTACATCAGATGTAATCTGAACATTGTTGCCAATCTCGATAAAACGAGCATTTGCTGTATCTACTATAGTTTTAATAGGTGAATAGAAATAAACATCCTCACCAACTGTCGCACCAAGGCTTCTTAAATATTCAATAAGTGCATCTGATGAGTAATTGTGCGGATACATAATTTTTTTAATAAGCTTAGAAATCATAAATTCACCCTATTTTTTAAGTAATTTTTTTACTGTATTATTAATTCTTGCCTTAGCAACTGTAAGTGCACTTGTTTTTGCATATTTATTTGCAATATAATCAAACCCGTTAGTGCAATAATCATTTTGAAAAGCTTCGTATCCATCAGGCTTTTTTGTAGGAGCCTTAAGATTAGGCTGTAACGCATTTTCAATTGCAGTTTCTTTTACTGCAAAACTGCCCTTTACGCTTTCAAACAACTTTCTACCCTTTTCGCTGTTAGGTATAACAAGGGTAACGCCCTTTTTGTCGTTAAAATTCGGAATACATTTATCAATACCCCAAAAATCACCCAAAGTAATATCCGACGGACGATTTATATTAGTATATTTACATTCAAAACAAGATGGACGAAGCGAAAGATTTCTTGAAAACAAGCTTTTATACACATCTATTGCAGGAAATTCACTATAAATCTTGCCGTTTTCAAAGCTTATAGCCATATCCTGAGTTTCACCATAAATCTTCTTTGCACGGAAATTAAAAGCAACTGCCTTTGAGCCATACTTTTTCTCCATAAAAGCCTTATAATCTGCAAAAAGCTTTGGTGACGGAGTTCCGTGACACACAATATCAACAGTTAAAAGATTATCGTAATCCTTTTTCAAGTATCCCTTTAAAGCTCCGACCTGACAGCCTGTACCGCTAAACAATACTCTCTGCCCTTTGTCAAGCTTCTGCTTAATTTCTTTAAATGTAAGGTCAAGCTTACTTTGAACATATTTTGATGACCTAAGCTTTTTAAGTTCCTTAATGTCATCAACACAAATATGTCTTACCACTAAATTATTATCAAAAGCGGCACCATAAACAACACCGCCATTATCAATAAAGTGTTTTGCAAGCTGTGAAAATACTCCGCCCGATGAGCTGTTAGCTCTAATTTCGGATGAATTATTTTTTGCGGCAAAAACAGTTTTTACTGCCTCACCCTTTTTATATCCGTTTTGAAAAACACAAACACTTTTGCAAAGACCGCAATCAACGCAGAGGGTTTTATCTATTTGCGGATATTCAAAGCCTGAGCTGTCTGCCACCATAGAAATTGCACCCTTTGGGCATACATTCATACAGGCAGTACAGCCACAGCACTGATTTTTATTGTCAAAAAGCTTTTCCATTTTAGACCTCAATATTTTTTAATAAACTTAGAAGTAAGCTTTTTAAGCTCTTTTTTGTTAAACAAAAGAGGTAAAGTAATAATATAACCTAAAACTCCGACTACAACACAAGAGATTAAGAAACCTGTCCAGCTGTTAAGAACTAAAATCGGACGAGCCAGAGCAAACAATACTGAAAGAATAATAAATGTTGCAACGCCTCTTAATACAGGCATCATAAAGGTAGATTTCTTTTTACCGAGAATATGAGCCGAATAAAGCGGAACAAAGGTTATTGAGCGTATACTCAAAAGAACCGAGCTAACACCTGCAATTACATATACACCTGCATCGCCAAGATTGCCAAAGTTAAGTGTAAGCAGAACAACAACTACACTGCCTGCACCGATAAAGAAGTTTACAAGCACAGGAAGCTGTAGCTTATTGCATACAGTAAAGAGCATCATATGACACTGAGTAATACATGATGTAAGATATGTAACACAAGTAAGAACAGAAAGAATCTGAATCATTTGAATTTCTTCAACTGTTTTTGTAGGTTGCCAAAGAGTATAGAACTCGTTACCAAAAACAATAAAACCTGCAATTGGCACAACCATAATATAATTCATTAGTTTTCCTGAAAACTTTGTTTCCTCAACAAGACCATCAATATCATTTTTTGCATATCGAATTGTGAAATGCGGAGTAAACACATTGCCGATTGTTGTAATAAGATTACCAAGGCACATAGGCACAGTTCTTGAAATTGAAAGTATACCCATAATTGCCGGACCAATTGCAAGATTACAAATAAGCAAATCAAGACCTGTCATAAGAACATTGCAAAGCTGAGAGAATGATAACCAAACTCCTGCAAGAAGCAGAGTCTTAACAATACCAAAGCTAAAATCTCTTATGTTAATCTTAACCTCAGGCAAAATCTTTTTCTTAACAGAAACATTCGCAACCATAAGGAAAACACTGCAAGCAAGAGTAGCAAGTGCAAGGAAATAGAGCTTTGGTGGAAAAATTGCAAATAAGCCTACAACTATTGCAATTTTTAAAAGATTTGAAATAATATCACGAATTGAGTTAATCTCAAGTCTGTTCTTAACAAAAGCTGCAGTAGTAAAAATAGCAGTAATTACACTTACAACAAAAGTAAGAAATGTAATAGCAAAGGTAATTTTTACGCTGTCTACAAGACCAGCCGGAATCTCAAGAAATGAATCAACCGACAAGGTTACAAGTGCTGATACAACAAGCAATACACCTGCAATAATTAGGTCGGCAACAAGAACAGAGCTAAAAATCTTTGACGCTTTTTTTACATTTCCTTGATGATACTCAATAGAGATAAATCGACCTGCAATTGAATTAAGTGCTACGGTAATGATATTTGCGTACTGCACAAAGTTATTCGCAAGACCTATAAAACCATACGCCTCATTACCAAGAGAACCTACGAGATAAGGTGTAAGGAAAAAGTTGATTCCTACATTTACCGCAAATGAAATTATTGAAGCAATCAGATTTATTGACATCTGTTTGCTTGAAGATTTACTTCCCATTATAACTACCCTCTTATTTGATGGTTTTCTTAATGTTTAAAATATAATCAGCAGATCTTTTGCGTTCATCTTCAAATACTTGGTCAACCTTAGTCCAATCAATTTTCATATCAGGATTAGGGGTTTTACCGTCTGCAATCTCAATTCCGCTTATACCAAGTCTTGCAAGAAGCTCCTCACTGCGGTTATTTCTTTTACCGAGTGATTCAAACTCCATAATAAGCTTTTTATGATAAATAAGAGAAAATACACTTGCGTGGAACGAATTTGTCACCACATACTCTGCATTCTTAATAAGTCCGACAAAACCATCAGGACCAACAGGACTTAAATACTCAAGTCCATCTTTTTTAGGAATATGCATATCATTGAGATAATACACCTTAAGACCCTTTTCTCTGCCGAGCTTCACAGCATAATCAACAAGTCTTTTTGGTTTTTGAACACTAAAAACAAAAATATACTTGTCCTTAGGTTCAACATTATCATCAGCCACCTTGTTCCAATCATTTCTGTCAAGAAGAATAGTTGGGTCAACATTCACCTGTGACTCCATACCGGTAAGATTGGTTACAAGGTCTGAACCACTGCTTTCACGAACTGATATTGCACTAAAATCAGATAAAAGCTTAACATATTCTGATTTTTTATCCTCAGGTACTTCCTTTGTACCAAAGCTTGCCGCATAGCTAAACTTTTGACCTGATTTAGCAAAATCAAGAAGATATGTTTTGTCAAAGCCTGCACAAGTCGGACTCCAAACCTGATCACTACCTGAAATGAACACGCTGTATTCATCTACAAGTGAACCAACACTTTGTCTTGTGCAATTTTTACTCAGCGACATATATTTTTTACGAAAAGCGGCAGAAAGCTTTAAGCTTTTGGATTTATTACCAGCCTTTAAAACTGAGCCGATAAATGATTTTGGAATATTGCTTTTTTCGATAGAGATAACCTTTTTGTATCTGTTATTTATATAATCACATTCGTAATCAATAATATCGTTAGCAATACCGTTTTTATTTAAAAACTGCTGGAGAGCATAGCTTTGCAATGCAGCTCCGTAGCTAAGAGCATTATGAAAAGTTACAATACCTGCTTTTTTCATATTATTCCTCCACTTACAGTATGACGGTTAAGCTTTTGTCCGAATTTCCATGAAAATCTAAAGCTATTCTGTCTTCTTACTCCTGCAGTAATTGCAATTGCGAAAAACCACATTGCAATTTGCTGTGTATAGTAAATTACATTACCTGACATACTATATATCAAAAACATAATCTGTACATAAAGTGAAAACATAAGTAGTTTATTTTGATTTTGTGTACAACAATTTCTTTTTATCATAGCAAATGTATACACAAAAGGCAGTACAAATGCCAATAAGAACAAAATTACACCAACAATACCAAGCTCGCCTGCAAGCTCATAATAGCAGTTATGACCATAATAATCCCATCTGCCGCCTCTGATACGCAAGCCCTGATTGAAAGCGTATTCATTAAACGAACCAAAGCCAAAGCCAAATAAAGGATTTTTTGCGAACATTTCGGTTGAATAATGCCACAACTCACCTCTGCCGTTAAGAACATCGTGAGAATCTGAAAGTACAAATCTGTTGTAAATATTGCTCATTTCAGGAATGAATGCCGCAAGCGTTATAAATCCTACAACCGCAACCATAACCACAGCAACATACTTTACAAGCTTACTTTTAACATTACCCAAAAGCATAAGCACAGAAAAAGTAATTACAGGAATCAAGAACAATGTACGCTTATTTGTAAATACAAGAGCTATTACAAAAAGAATAAGCAAACCAAAATCCTTAGGTTTTAACTTTTTGCCCGAAAAATAATCGGCAAAAATGAGCGAAATACCTACATTCATAATGTAAGCCGCATCTGAACGCTCTGTAGAAAGTCCCGAATAAGCCTTTGAATACTTAATCTCTGAACGGATTGAGTAGTTAAGGTCAGCACTGTTTTTGGGGTTTACAATAAATGAAAAAAACTTGAGAATAAAATCATCAATAAATACGGATAAAATAATTGATACTGCAATAACTATTGCAAATATTTTAAAAATAAAAATTATTTTATCAATAATAGTTTCCGGCAAATCGGCAAATAAAAGCATAACCGACGATATATATATAACAAACAGATTCATACTCAGCTCAGGGTCTAGCGAATATGATGCAGATATAAGTATATATCCGCTTAAAAACAGCATTGGAACCGTTATTGTATCAAGAACAATTTTCTTTTTAACATATAAGGTAAGCAACAAACAAATTATGCCTGTTGCGATAATTCCCGGAAATTTTAGCTTTGCGGGATATACCGAAACACCACCCACGCAAATTACAGGTAAAATAACCATAAGCATTGCGTAAAGTATGTTTATAGGAGTAATTTTAAATTTTCGTTCCATCATATATTAACTCACCACAACTTTCAGTCCATATAAACAGGACTATCCCGCTCACAATCTGAACCGTTAATTTTTAGAAAACAGCTTTGTAACTACCTTAAAAACAGGAGTACCCATTTTTAATGAAAGCCACTTAATATAATCATTTTTAGGAAGATATTGCTTACAAAAACTTGATTTTAGGCTACGCAAATATTTAACACTCTCAGCCCATTCTTTTTCAAAGTCCTTTTTACCGTTTTCGATAAGCATTATTTTAAGCACCTGAAGATGTGCCATAGCCTTACCTGACTCTGAATAATCTTTAAGCTCAGGAAAATCCTTGCAAACAATTGAGTGGATTTTATCTGCAAAATAAATAATATCAAAAAACTTAGCTGAAAACGCAGAAAGTGATGCCGAACCTGCTCTTCTGATATACTTATACTTATATTCATCAAGATAGCAAGCAGTATCAGCCATACGCAAAGCATCGAAAAGGTACATCTTATCTTCGTTGATTTTTTTGCCCTCTTCAAATTTTACGCTTTTGGCAATTTCAGCCTTAAAGAGCATTTTATATACTGCTGTACCAAATCTTCCGCATAAAAACTCTTTGATAATATCAGACTTTTTATCCCATTTAAAAAAGCCTAAATTATGAGCATGGGTATATGTAGTACCGTCTTCACGCAAAACAACTGACTGACACATTGAAACATCAACATTATTTTCAATAAGATTATTATATAATGTTTCATATAAATCAAGGTCAGGCAAATCGTCAGAATCGCAAAAACCTATATATTCACCCTTTGCCGCCGCAAGACCTGTATTTCTTGCACTGCAAACTCCGTGGTTTTGAGTATGGATAACTACAACTCTGTTATCATTAGCCGCAAATCTGTCGCAAATCTCGCCACTTGAATCGGTTGAGCCATCATCTACAAGAATAATCTCTAAATCCTTAAATGTCTGGTTGCAAAGAGCCTCAATTGACTCCTGCATATATTTTTCCACATTATAAACAGGAACTATAATACTAATTTTCGGCATTTTATCCTCCGTGTTATTTTCCAAGCATATGCTTAATTTTACCCTTTACTGAAATTGGCACAAGCATTTTTATACGCTTTTTAAGCTGGAACGGTGGTTTGAGCTTAACTGAAAAATAATTTTCTGTGTCTACATCAAACCCGTCATAAATTGTATCTCTGCAATCAGGGCGAGGTGTTGCTCTTACTAAGTTCTCATTCATTTTTGCGGCAGTTTCCAATGTTGACGGAATACACTTAATACTATCAGAAAGGTCTTCCCACATTTTTTTACCTGCATCGGTGTTTACAAGAACAACTGACACTCCATTTAAATCGTAAAATTCAGGATTGCTTATTTCTATACCCCAAAAATCGCCGAGCGTAATATCAGATGCACGCTCTGAGTTAGCATACTTACACTCGTAACAGCTCTCACGGAAAATTCTGCACTTTAAAAAAGCATTATAATACGGGTCAAAAATTCCGTCCTGCGATTTGCTTCTTTTATCATTAGTAGCTTTATAATAAATATTCCAGCCACACTTTTCTTTACTTCTGAATGAATACTCAGTGAGCTTACCGCCCATCTGCTTACCCTTCCAGTCAATATATTTTTCAAAAAGTGCAGGGCTTGGAACACCGTGACAAACAATATCAACAGTAAAAAGCCTATCATACTTTTTATTTAAAAAAGTATGCAAGCCGCCAATCTGACAGCCTGTACCGCTAAAAAGCACATACTTGCCACTATCAAGTGCCGCCTTTACTTTTGTATAGACACCTTCCATATCACTCTGCACATACTTTGAATTTTGAAGTCTATACAATTGGCTTTCGTCTGTAATTTCAATATGACGAGCAACCATATTTTCATCATAAGCACAGCCAAAAACTGAGCCGCCCTTAGATAATATATTTTTAGCAATCAACGGAAAAATACCGCCGGAGCTACTTTTATAAGACAAATTTGTATCGTTAATTTTAGCAGCGTAAACCTTAGGATTTTTATTACGCTGAGGCTCTGACATAACAGGGCAACGCTTTGAACACAAGCCGCAATCAATACAAAGAGAGCTGTCAACCTGAGGATATAAAAAGCCTTCTTTATCTGGCACAAACTTAATACAGTTTTTTGGGCAAACCTGAGCACAAGCCATACAACCGCAACAGCTTTTACCGATAGCAAGTATATTGTTCATAATTAATCCTCCAGCATTTTTCTAAGCTCTTCAAAAGATCTTTTTCTTTCGCTGTCAATTCTTCTGTTTACATCATTAAAATCTATCATTTTATCAGCAAGGCTGAAATCATTATAATCATCAAGAATTCTATCCTCAAGTCCTGCAATTCTGAGAATACTGCGGTTACGCTCACTATTCTTATTTGGCAAAATATCAATAAACTGAGTATTAAAGCCGATAGCAAAAGAAGTTCCGTGGAATGAATCGGTAAGGAAATACTCTGCATTTTTAATATACCACATAAACTCTGTTATTTCAGGACAGAAAATAAGCTTACCCGGCTTTACTGCGTGGCTTATATAAGGATAAACTCTGTAAAGCTTCAAATTCTTTCTTTTAGCAAATTCAACTGCATACTTTTCAAAATTCTTGTTTGGCTGTAGCTGATAAACAAGAACATACTTTTCTTTAGGTTTTTTATCAGGAATAAGAGCAGACCAATCATTTGGAGTAAGCAAAAATGTAGGGTCAAGCACCTGAGTAGCTTTAACACCCATAGAATCTGCAATATCAACACCGCTTAATTCTCTTACGGTAACAGTATCGTAGCTTTCAAGCCACTTTTGAATATTGCCCTTATCCTCATCTTTTACAGTTTTACCACCAAAGCTACCTGCATAAGCAACTTTCTTTTTATCATCGGGAACAAAAGAAAGAAAATACGCAGGGTCGATTTTATCATAAGTAATAGTATTCCAAACCTGATCACTGCCGGTCATATAGATATCAGCCTTTGGAAGATTATTTTTAAGCTCCTCCTCGGTGTGATATTCAACATCGGTAAGCTTTACAAAGCTCTCCATATATTTACGGAATTTTCCGTCTGACAAAGCAAATACAGGTTTTTGAATAGCTGTATATATAAATCTTTTTAAAGGATTGCCGTTACAGCTTGAAAGATAGAGCTTAGTTTTTACAATATTTTTTGGAAGCTCGTCTTCTCTTATGTAATTGATACAAACACCCTCATGACCAAGCTTTTCAATTGCACGCTGAGTTGCATAAGCCTGAAGAGCAGAACCGTAATTTGTTACTGCGTGACGGGTTATAAATGCTA
This sequence comes from Ruminococcus sp., assembly GCA_036310085.1. Lineage (GTDB taxonomy): Bacteria > Bacillota > Clostridia > Oscillospirales > Acutalibacteraceae > Ruminococcoides. Next base: position 9,851 of record JAXJSN010000107.1, on the reverse strand, counting down.
CTTTTTTCATACTCTACCTCATTTTAAGTTATATAACGCACATTTCTTAATAAGATGTTGTTTTAGTTTTAAACCATTGTTTCTTAAAGCGAAAAACTAAAAGTTTCGGCAACTTTACACTGCATCCAATTCGAGTAGATAGTTTTATATTCACTAAACAACTTTTCCCGAATTAAAAGTTTTGATTAAACTTTTTCAAAAGTTTATGGGTCGAGGGCAAAGCCCTCGTGGGATTTTAAAGGGCAAAGCCCTTTAACCTGATGGTAAAAACTACAATTCCGTTAATAACGGAATTGTAAAAATCTTACTGTTAAGGACTCTGTCCTTAAAACCTGCAAGGACTCCGTCCTTGACCTGCCAGCCTTTGTAAAGGCTGGACCGAAACTTTTAAATTTTTAAGCCTTCGATATAGTCTTTAACGAATTAATTATTTTTCTGAGTGTGCATAGCCTTGAGTGTACGCTCAAGATAAAACTCCTGAAGGAAATCAGCAGTATCCTGAATATCAAAGCCTGCCTTAATAATATCATTGCGACAATCACGACGCTTGTAGCTTGTGCAAAGCTCTAATGCCTCTTTAGCCCAATGTTCAGCTCCGCTTGAAAGAGAGCAAGTTTTTGCACCATCAGTAATAAGCACCTCAGGTGTAATGCTGTCTGACATAAGTACAGGAAGACCTGTTGACTGAGCCTCGACACAAGAAAGTGGAAGACCCTCCCAAAGTGATGGGAATACAAACAAATCTGCACCCTGTAGAACTCTTGGAATATCCTTACGAACACCAAGATACTTAACACTGTCGTTAAGACCAAGGCTTGCAACCTTCTGCATACATTCCTCACGCAATGCACCGTCGCCTGCCATAATAAGCATAGTATTTGGATTCATTTTATGAATTTCAGCAAATACATCAACTAAGAATTTATTGTTTTTAGGCTGAGTAAAGTTACCAACATGACAAAAAACAAGCTTATCGCCTGCACCGATTTCCTCACGGATTTCAGCTCTTGCCTTTTCATCAAACTGAAAACGCTTTGACTCAACACCATTTTTAATAAACTTAACCTTGCCGTCTGCAACAGCCTTTTTGCCGAAAAGCCATTCACCGGCAGGAGTAGAACACATAAACATATCTGTGCAATACTTTTTAATCCAAAGCTTTTCATATCTGATTAAAAAGTACTTTGCGTTAATTACTGATTTTGCACTGTGGCAATGTGCAATTCTTGTAGGCACACCGCACTTTGCCGCACATCTTAAAGCCCAACCGTTTAAATCAGCGTGAGCGTGAATAACCTTATATTCAGGATGAGCGTTAAGAACCTCCATAACACTCTTATTGTAGTCGCTTGGATTAAGCGGATTAACACCCGGTGTACGATAAATTTTACCACCAAGCTCACGAACCTCTTTTTCGTGTACTGCTTCCTGAGGACGATGCACCATAAAATCAAACTGTAACTGTTCCCTATCAATATGTCTGTAAACATTCATAAGAAAGGACTCAATACCGCCCGGACCTAAAATTACATCTTCCTGTAAAACTCTGATTGGTTCCATATACTCTCCTCCTGTATTTAAACACGAATAAACACTTTAGTTTAGTATCAAAAGCCTTTTATTCATTTAATTTATAATAAAACTTAATTAATATGTTTCCATAATAATCTCGGTGCTGTTCTTTACAATTGTATTATCAGGAACATCCTTATAAATAAGACAATTTGCACCTATAACGCAGTGACTGCCTATTGTAACTCCCTTTAAAATTGTTACATTGCTGGCAATCCAACAGTCGTTACCGATTTTAACCTTACCTGAGGTATAGCCCTGATCTTTCATAGGCTTTGATTTATCTCTGAATTTATGATTATGGTCATAAATTTTAACACTTTCTCCAAAAATACAGCGATCGCCAATTTCTACACATTCAAGTGCATTTACCGAGCAACCATTATTGAAAAAGCAGTCATTACCAATACTTACCTTTGCATTGTTATCAACACAAAGAGAAAAGCACTTACGGAAAGTAACACCCTTTCCCATACTTACCTTGTTTCCATATATAAGCTTATAACCAAGCTTTTGAAAAATTGCACTAAGATGATACTTAGCCTTTAATATTTTAAATCCCATAAGCTCTCCTCGCAAAAGAAAAGCCGAAAATCAGTTTCAATACCAATATTCAAGCTTTTATTGGGTTAATGTTTCAGATATTCGGCAACATATTTTTGTTTAACATTTTTTCTTATATTATAATTTTGAAGCACATCAGCCTTAGCCGCAGAAGTCATTCTTTGCACATCTTCTTCACTAAAACTACGCACCTTATTTATCGCTTGGACAAATTCGTTAGCATTGTTACAAACAAAGCCGTTTACTCCATCCTTAATAACATCACGGTTACCAATACAATTACTTACAATGCATATTTTACCCATATACATAGCTTCGAGCAGAGAAATTGGAAGTCCCTCCCAAGCAGAAGTAAGCATAAAAATATCGCTATCATTAAGAAGCTTTACAGCCTCTTCTTTTGTTTTCCACCCGGTAATCTCAATATTATTAGATGTGAGCTCTTCTCTTAACTCACCATCGCCAATCCACACAAACGGCATTTCTGTAAAGCTCTCAGCAACTTTGTTAAATACAGCAGGCTGTTTTTGAAAGCTTATTCTTGCAGTTGTACAAGCCTTTAAATTGTTAGTGTCGATTTTATGCTTAGACAAATTGGCTGTAAGCTTGTCCATTGTTTCAACATTTACGCCATTGTTTATGCATATTGCGTTTTTAGTAAGCTTTTTAGCCTCAAGATATTCACCATAAGAACATCCGACAATAGTTGCATTATTTACACAACCAACTTTTTCTATTAAATAATAAATCTTTCTTTTTAAAGCCGAGCTATCCTGCATAAGAAAAGAGAAACCATGCGGATTATATAAAACTCGTCTTTTTTTACAATTCACAGCAAAACGGCCGGCAAATCCGGCTTTTGAGGAATGAAGATGAACAATGTCAGGGTCAACTTCTTTAACTATTTTTTTAAGCTCAAAAAAGGCTTTTAAATCCTTAACAGGGTTAATACTTCTGCCAAAGCTTTCTACCTTTATAAAATGAACTCGTTTATCGAAATACTGCTGAAAATTATCAGGAGTTTGGTCACGCAAACTGTAGGCAATATAAATTTCAAAATCATCCTTTGTTTCGTCAATAAGGTCAGTCAGAAAACTAAAAATTCCGCCTCCGAATGCCTCAACAATGTGAAGGATTTTTTTCTTTGTCATAGTTTTTTCATTCCTTCCGCTCTCAGAAAATTTTAAAAGCAATATTTCTTTAAAGTGAAATTAACATAATTCGCTCATAAAATCAACAAGATTATACTAGATATCACATATTACAAAAAACACTATATAAATGAAAATATCTGACGGAAACGAGGACTCGCATAGCGAGTCCAAATATAGCGTTTCGTCAGTTAATTTAATCAGTATGCACCGTCACCTTTGAGTACCGCAGGTATTGTCATAAATAAAATCTTCAAATCTGTAAGAAAACTGCGTTCCTCAATATATTTAAGGTCAAGAGATACCATTCCCTCAAATTCAATGGAGCTTCTGCCCATAACCTGCCAATAGCAAGTTAAACCACCGATAATATCAAGTCTTTTCATAGCCGCCTCGTCATACTGCTCAACCTCTCTTGGAATTGGCGGACGAGGACCAACAAAGCTCATATCACCTTTTAATATGTTAAAAAACTGTGGAAGCTCATCAAGGCTTGTCTTTCTGATAAATCTGCCTATCTTTGTAACTCTTGGGTCATTTGTAATTTTAAAAGTAGGACCGCCTGTCTCATTCTCATTTTGTAGCTCATCAACATATTTGTCTGCATCTACACACATACTTCTGAACTTGTAGAACTTAAAGAGCTTACCGCCCTTACCAACACGCTCAGAAACATATAGAACAGGACCGCCATCGTTAGCTTTTACTGCAATAGCTACAATAGCAATCACCGGTGATAATAAAATTATTGCAAAAAGAGAACATACTATATCAAATACACGCTTAAAGAAACTATATACAGGTTTATTTAAAGCTTTTTTATCGTAATCTCTTTTTATCGGAATATTAATACTAGTCTCTTTCATTATTAATTAAGTCCCTCGTTATTTTACTGTGATTTATTCATACTTTATTATAATTTTGATAAAAACAATAATCAAAAATTAATATCCGTAATAACCGTATGAATAACCCTTATAGCCCTTCTTTGCTTCGGCAGGCTTAACCTTATTAACAATTACACCAAGAATCTTGGCGTCAGAACGCTTAAGAAAATCAAGTGTTTTATTAAGCTCAGGATAAGTAGTTTCGTTGTTTCTTACAACAACTACTACACCATCTGAATTTTTAATAATAGGAACTGCGTCGATTACTACGCCTACAGGAGGATTATCAAAAATAATATAATCGTAATCGCCCTCAATCTTCTTTATAAAGTCCTTCATAGCATCACTTGCAAGAAGCTCAGATGGGTTAGGAGGAACAGCACCATAACAAACCGCTTTAAGGTTTTCAATCTTTGTGTTCTGAATAATATCGGTATATTCACATTCATCATTAAGATAATTTGTAATACCCGGAGCAGGCTCAAGACTGAGAGCTGTATGAACTCGAGGACGACGAAGGTCACATTCAACAACAAGTACTCTTGTGTCAACCTGCTGAGCAAGAGCAGAAGCTACATTCATTGCAGTAACTGTTTTACCTTCACCCTTAGTTGTACTTGTAAAAGCAATTTTTTTACAGCCCTTCTTAATAATAGAATAAGCAATATTGGTACGAGCAGTTTTATATGACTCTCTTACCTGGAAGCCAAGAGCTTCAACATCTATTGAACGGTCAATTGATTTTTTAGCCATAACAGATTCTCCTCCTCAATATTAATCCTTAGATCCTGATTTTTTGCTTGATTTACCCTTTTTAGCAGCATTTGTAAAATATTCAAAGTCAGGAATAGCTGCAAGAACAGGATAACCGCCAAGTGAAGTCATTTCTTCATTATACTTAATCTTAACATCAAAATAGTCACGAACAAATGAAATAATAACAGAAAGAACAAGACCTGCGATAAAGCCTATTAAAATGTTTCTTGTAACACTTGGAGCAGTAGGTGCAGTAGGAACAGTAGCAGGGTCAACAACCTTTAACTCAGCATTTTTGTTAAGCTTTGAAATTCTCTTAGGAGCAACCTTACCAACAGCATCGGCAACTGCCTTAGCCTCTGTAGGGCTTGTTGTAACAACATCAGCCTCAAATACCTCTGTACCCTCAACACTTCTGAAGGAAATCATATAGCTAAGCTGAGAAGGTGTGTACTTTTCATTCATATTTTTAGAAACTTCACTATAGAAGCTATTTGTGTCAAGCATCTGAATATATGTAGATACAAGCTTTTCTGCATAGTTATAAGCTTGAAGACTGTCATAACCACTCGACGCTTTATTTTCTGTTACAACATAGAGCTTTACTGTAGCAGTATAAGTCTTTTTTACAAAGAAGCTTGTATAAAAGTAAGATAACGCAGAAAACAACACCGTTGTTACAATGATAAGCACAAGATTCTTTTTTAAAATCCGTAGAATGTCCTTAAATGAAATTTCCATGATAATTTACTCCCTCACTTTTAATTACATATAAAATGGTGCTTGAATTGTCCAATACCATTTACAATATTATACATAAATATTCAAGTATATTATATACTAAATAAATTATGTTTTCAACATTTTTCACGCAGAATTTTTTTGCAAAAAAAGATGAAAAAAACTGAAAAAATGTATATTTTACCTAACTGTTTTTATTTGATGACAATTGTAAACAAATATACCTTTAAATCGTAACATAAACTTGTTATATTCACTAAACCAAATGTTTTCCTCTTACAAAATTAAACAAATAACTGGATATATTGCGAAAATTAATCTACAATCAACAATATATAGATAAATTAGATTTAAATACTGCAAATTTGAACATTATGACAAATTTAAGTTTTATTAAAAAAAGAGCAAAAAAATCAAATTTTCACTTTACAAACAGATTAGCTTATGTTATAATTCCAAATGTAAATTGTACAGGCATATTTGTCTGCACCGTTTATATATCGGTATAGTCGGTAATAAAATTTAATAACAAGAGGTGGTATTTCATGAAAAAATTATCGGCAATTTTAGTTGCACTTTTACTCGTAGCTACAACAGCTGTTACAGCTTTCGCTGCAGGTATCAATGCTAACGAACAGGCTGTACTTGACGAACTCGGCAAGACAGTAACAATGAGTGGCACAGAAATGGTTATGCCAGAATCATTCGTAAACCAGGCTGAAAGCTATTTCAACACAGTTGATTTAACAGAAGCTCAGTCAAAGACAATCGTTGCTGCTATCGGTGAGGGTATGGACTTCCTTAGCAACTCAAAGGCTGCTAACATTTCTAAGCTTACATACGCTCAGAAGAAGGAGCTTCTCGCAATCGGTCAGAAAGCTGCTGATGCTATTGATGCAACACTTTCTTACGACAACGCAAAGAGAGTTCTTATCATTAAGACAGCTACTGGTGAAATCACATTCTCAGCTTTCCCAGAACTCTCAGCTAAGGGTGGTTCTTCTACTCCTTCAAAGCCAGGCTCAAACGCTGATAACAACAATGTAATTAAGCCAACAGGTGCTGAGGCTAACTTCGCTGGTTTTGCTACAGTTGGTACAGTTGCTATCGTTCTCGTAGCTGGTAGTGCACTTTACCTTGTAAAAACAAAAAAAGAAAGAGCTTGATTTAAATGTCTGTAAAAAATAACAGACACAGGCACAAGAAATTTGATGGGAAGAGTTTTATAATTCTTCCCATTATGTTTTTATTCGGTATTTATATTGTTCTTTATATTGCACTTGTTCCTTCTCTTTCCCCTATTATAGATAGTGCAAGCTTGTTTTTTTCAAGCAATCAAAAGGATTATTCTACCGAATACAAGAATATTTTTGAGCCTGTTTCTGACGATTCAACATCTCAAACAAATGAACAGGAATATATCAATATAGAAGATGTTCAATATCCAAAATACGGCGAGCAATTCGGCGAGCTTATTATTGAAGATTGCGGAGTTGACACAAAACTGTTTTTCGGAGACGACAATGTTCCTCTTAGATACGGTGTAGGCATATATAATGGTAGCTTTATTCCGGGTTACGGCAAAACTATTCTTGTTGCAGGTCATAACAACACCTACTTTAACGGACTTAAACACGCAAAGGCAGGTCAAATAGTAACAATCCGTACAAGCTATGGTAACTATAAATATGAGATTACCAAAGCAGAAGTAAAGAAATCAACTGATTCAAGTGCCTATGATCTTTCTGCCGATGAAGAAAACTTGATTATGTACACCTGCTATCCATTCGATGAATTAGGTCTTACTATAAACAGATATTTTGTTTATGCAAAGTTTGTTTCAGGTCCTATAATCGAAACAAGTGAACAGGAGGTTGAGTAATTATGGCTAAAAAAACTTTAGGTTCAAAAATAAGGTCAATGGTTTATACTCTTCTCTCTTTTCTTCTTTCATTCGTGATTTTCTTTACATCATTATGTTTTGTATTTCAAATCACCTTTTTAAACCCCGACTTTATTTACGATAATATGAACTCCTCACATTACTTCACCGATAAAAAGGATGAATTAACTCAATCGCTTATTGACTTAGGTTATGCCAGCGGTCTTAACGAATCCTTTTTTGAAAATCTTGTAGATGAAGTTATGATAAACGAGGACACTCTCAACTATCTTACAAGCTACTATGCAGGCGAATCAACCGATATTGATGATTCAAGCTTCAAGCAAAGCTTTAATAATGCACTGGATGTTTTTATTGAAGAAAATTCAATTGAAAATGTAAACAGTGCAAGCCGTAGTTATCTTGTAAAGCAAGCGGCACTTATTTACAAAAACTCATTAGAGATTCCGCTGTTTACAACCATTGCACCATATATAAAAGCAATTAACACATTTATGATTCCAATACTTTTAGGATTAATTTTATTTATTGGTATAATTTGTCTTGTAATGATATTAACCAACAAGTGGAAACATAGAGCTATTAAATTCATTTGCTATGCAACATCAGGAGCATTCCTTGCAACATCTGTTTTACCGATTGCAACATTTACTACCGGATTCATTAAAAATATCAATCTTGAATCCCGTTCACTATACAATCTTGTAGTTCAGGTTGTTGAAAATATGATGATTGCAACGCTTATGTGTGCAATATTCTTTTTACTTATTTCTGTGGCACTATATTTTGCTCACCAAACAATGCGTAAAAAGGTTAAAAACTAATTTACTCAAAATTAAAACCCGATAAGCACGATATTTAATATCCACTTATCGGGTTTATTTATTTTTATGTTATCAAGCTTATAGAATCAAAAGTATTTATGAGTCATTAGTATAATCAAACACTATCCTCTTAAAAACTCATTATAAAACTGCTCAAATGTGCCGTGGTTGTACTGCGAAAAATCCTTATTGTTTTTATTCATAAGGCAATCGGTAATTAAATATGTATCAAAACCCAATGAAGCGGCACACATATCTTCATCAACATCATTGCCAATCATAATACTTTCGGTTGGATTTATTTTACATTTGTCACAAATAGATTTATAGTAATCCAAATTCGGCTTAGAATAGGATGAATTATCATATACAGTTATATATTCAAAATCATCAGGATTTAATCCTGCCCAGCTAATTCTTGCTCGTGTCGAAACCTCAGGAAAAATCGGATTTGTAGCGGCAATCAGCTTGCCGCCATTCTGCTTTATAAATTCAATACTTATTAAAGCATAAGGATTTACATAAGTTGCGTCCTTTGCAATAACAAATTCATTTGAATAATAATCATCAAACTGCGATTCATATATACTTAAATCTAATCCGCAAGCCTCTGATGCAGCAATCCAAAAAGCCTCACGATTCATCTTAGAACCGTCATTTTTTATCATAGCAGAAGTACCTTTCCATACAGCTGATATAAGCAAATCAGGCTCCACTCCGATAATTGGTGCAAATTTCTTGGAAAGTGAACCGAAATATAATTTAATAAACTTTTCCATATCCATTGGCAACAGAGTACCGTCAACATCAAATAAATAGTTTTTATACATTATTAACCTCCTGATTTTTAATCAAGATATATTATAAATAATTTTCCTTTTCGTTGCAAGTTAAAGTTTTATATTGTATAATATCAATCGGGTGATTTATATGAAAATTATATTGACCGATGCACAAACTGTGCTTGATGAAAATGTAAATTCTGATATATTCAAAGAATTTGGAGAGATAAAAGAATTTGGTCTTCTCCCCTATGACGAAGTATCTGATGCTATTGCCGATGCCGATATAGTAGTATGCAACAAAACTATTTTAGACAGCACTACACTCAGCAAGGCAAAAAATCTTAAATATATCGGACTTTTTGCGACAGGCTACAATAATATTGATATTGAATATTGTGCAAAAAATAATATTACAGTATGTAACGCAGGTTCATACTCTACAAATGCCGTTGCACAGCACACATTCTCGCTTATTCTTGAACATTATAATAAGGTATCTGCATATAACAAGTTTGTTCAAGACGGACTTTGGAAACGCAGTAAGACATTTTCACCATTTGTCTATTCACTTAATGAGCTTGCCGGTAAAACTATTGGAATTGTCGGCTACGGAAATATAGGTAAAGCTGTTGCTAGAATTGCAAATGCTTTTGAAATGAATGTACTTG
>JAXJSN010000106.1:0-11501 GCA_036310085.1 Ruminococcus sp. | reverse complement strand
GCTCCCTCTGTGCAGGGACCTGCACAGGGGGGCATCCGTTCAGCTGACGTTTATCTGCATGCCGCAAACAGTCACTTAGAAGCTCTCCTCTTCGTAGCTGTCCATATCGCCGTAATCGTCTCCGGCCTCTTCGGCGGCCATAAGCGCCGCAGGCGCCTCTGCCACAGCCACAGGCTCCGCATCCTCGAGCTTGCCGCTCTTGGCGTTGAATTCCTTGCTGCTGAAGCCGGCGCGGCCGAGTGTCTCCTCGTCTGTGCCGCCGTAGCTGCCGAGCTTGTTTGCCATTTCAAATCTGTAGACGGAGGAATCGCCGTAGTCGATATCCTCGGAGATCTCCACTTCGCTGCCGTCCTCCTGCAGCACGCGGACATCGAGGCCCAGTGCCTGCAGTTCCTTGAGCAGGACCTTGAAGGACTCCGGAATACCGGACTCTGGGATGTTCTCGCCCTTGATGATCGCCTCATAGGTCTTGACACGGCCGACAACATCATCCGACTTGACTGTCAGGATTTCCTGCAGCGTATAAGCTGCGCCGTATGCCTCGAGTGCCCAAACTTCCATTTCTCCGAAACGCTGACCACCGAACTGTGCTTTACCGCCCAATGGCTGCTGAGTAACGAGTGAGTAAGGACCTGTGCTTCGTGCGTGAATCTTTTCATCTACAAGGTGATGCAGCTTAAGGTAATACATATAACCTACGGTTACAGGGTTATCAAACTGTTCACCTGTTCTACCGTCAATAAGCCATGTTTTACCATCTGGACTGTATCCGGCATCATCAAGAGCCTGGAAAATATCCTGCTCATGAGCACCGTCAAATACAGGTGTCATAATCTTCCAGCCAAGTGCCTTAGCTGCATAACCGAGGTGAACCTCGAGCACCTGACCGATATTCATACGGGAAGGTACGCCCAGTGGGTTAAGTACAATATCAAGTGGAGTACCATCAGGAAGGAATGGCATATCCTCCTGTGGAAGAATTCTTGAAACAACACCCTTGTTACCGTGACGACCAGCCATCTTATCGCCTACGCTGATTTTACGCTTAAGTGCAAGATAAACTCTTACAACCTTGTTTACACCCGGCTGAAGCTCGTTTCTGCAATCTGCACGGTTAAACACCTTAACATCTACAACAGTACCGCACTCACCATGAGGAACTCTGAGAGAAGTATCTCTTACCTCTCTTGCCTTTTCACCAAAGATTGCACGGAGAAGTCTTTCTTCTGCAGTAAGCTCAGTTTCACCCTTTGGTGTAACCTTACCAACGAGAATGTCACCTGCGTGAACCTCAGCACCTACCTGAATAATACCATCTTCATCAAGGTACTTAAGCATATCATCGCCGACATTCGGAATATCTCTTGTGATTTCTTCAGGGCCGAGCTTTGTATCTCTTGCCTCTGTGTCATACTCTTCAATATGGATTGAAGTATAAACATCATCACGAACAATTTTTTCATTAAGAAGAACAGCATCCTCGTAGTTATAACCTTCCCAAGTCATAAATCCGATAAGAGCATTCTTACCAAGAGCGATTTCACCGTTTTCGGTAGCAGGACCGTCAGCAAGAACCTGACCTGCCTTTACTCTTTCGCCTCTTGATACGATAGGACGCTGATTGAAGCAAGTACCCTGGTTAGAACGGAGGAACTTAATAACCTCGAAGTCCTGAACTCTGCCTGAATCATACTGAACACGGATATTACGAGCATCAACGCTCATTACAATACCGTCTTCCTCAGCAAGAATACAAACACCTGAGTCGGTACCTGCCTTATATTCCATACCTGTACCTACGATTGGAGCTTCTGAACGGAGAAGCGGAACTGCCTGACGCTGCATGTTCGCACCCATGAGAGCACGGTTTGCGTCATCGTTTTCAAGGAACGGAATCATAGCTGTAGCAACTGATACTACCATTTTTGGAGATACATCCATAAAGTCGAATCTTTCAGGAGGAAGCTCGACGAATTCGTCAAGGTGACGACCTACGACTCTTGCGTTTACAAATCTGCCGTTTTCATCAAGTGGTTCGTTAGCCTGAGCAACTGTGAAATTATCTTCCATATCAGCTGTCATATAAACAACTTCATCAGTAACTACACCTGTTTCCTTATCAATCTTACGGAAAGGAGCTTCGATAAAGCCATACTTATTAATACGAGCAAATGAAGCAAGGTAAGAGATAAGACCGATGTTAGGTCCTTCAGGAGTTTCGATAGGACACATTCTGCCGTAGTGGGTATAGTGTACATCTCGAACCTCGAAGCCTGCACGATCTCTTGAAAGACCGCCCGGACCGAGGGCTGAAAGACGACGCTTGTGGGTAAGCTCTGAAAGCGGGTTACCCTGATCCATAAACTGTGACAATGGAGAAGAACCGAAGAACTCTTTAATAGCCGCAGTTACAGGACGAATATTTATAAGTGAATTAGGAGAAAGTGAATCCATATCCTGAGACTGGGTTGTCATTCTCTCTCTAACAACTCTTTCAAGTCTTGAAAAACCAATTCTGAACTGGTTCTGAAGAAGCTCGCCTACACAACGGATACGACGGTTGCCGAGGTGGTCAATATCGTCTGTATTACCAACGCCGTGTGCAACGCAGTTAAGATAGTTAATTGTTGAGAAAATATCTTCAACTGTAATATGGTTAGGAACAAGCTCCGCCTCACGATTTCTGAGCATTGCCTTAAGCTGAGCTTCATCCTCAGCAGCATCGAGAATTTCACAAAGAACATCAAAACGAACATTCTCACGGATACCACATTCTTCTTCTGCATCGAAATCAACATAACAACTAATGTCAACCATACCGTTAGAAATAACTTTTACGATTGTATCGTCGTTAGCCTTTACATATGCAACGCTTACACCTGCGTTCTCAATTTCAAGAGCCTTTTCCTTTGAAATTCTTTCATCTCTTAAAGCCATAACCTCGCCTGTGCGTGGGTTTGCAATAGGCTCAGCGATAACCTGATCTTCAAGACGATTAGCAATACCAAGCTTTTTGTTATACTTATATCTGCCAACTCTTGACATATCATAACGATTAGGGTCAAAGAAAAGATTGTTGATATGAGTCTGAGCACTGTCAACTGTAGGAGGCTCAGATGGTCTGAGCTTTTTATAAACCTCGATAAGACCTTCTTCGATATTTGAAGAAGTATCCTTTTCGATTGTAGCCTTAATTCTTTCGTCATCACCGAAATAATCAAGAATTTCAGCATCGGAACCAAGACCAAGTGCTCTGATAAATGCAGTTACAGGAAGCTTACGGTTTTTATCAATACGAACATAGAAAACATCGTTTACATCTGTTTCGTATTCAAGCCATGCACCACGGTTAGGAATAACTGTAGTTGTATAAAGCTCCTTACCTGTTTTGTCATGGTCCATTTTATAGTAAACGCCGGGGCTTCTTACAAGCTGAGATACAATAACTCTTTCAGCACCGTTGATAACAAATGTGCCGCTTGCAGTCATAAGCGGAAAATCGCCCATAAACACATTGCTCTCTTTAATCTCGCCTGTTGCCTTATTAAGAAGACGAGCTGTAACTCGAAGAGCCGCTGAGTATGTTGCATCACGCTCTTTACACTCAATTACACTGTAATTGGGGTGATCCACATCAAGCGAATAATCAATAAAATCAAGCACAAGGTTGTTCTGATAATCAGTAATACCAGATACATCCTTAAATACTTCCTTAAGACCTTCGTCGAGGAACCATTTGTATGATGCCTTCTGCACATCAATGAGGTTAGGCATATCAATAACCGGATCAATTTTACCAAAGCTCATTCGTTCGGTGTTGCCAAGCTTTACGGGTTTGACATTAACCATAGGCGTATCACTCCTTAAAAATTTCACTCAATTGGGGGTAAAATATTGCTTTATTGCATTTACGAAAAAACTCTTGACACACAAAAGAATTTATGATAATATCCCCTTGTAAAAAAGAATTTTTTTCAGTTTTTCTGCAAACTGCCGCTACTTGACCCCATTATGGTACATTTTACTATTTTATATCCCCTTGGGCGACTTGTCAAGAGGTAAATAATGAAAATTTTATATTTTACCAAATTTTTATAATATTAATGCCGCAAGAGAATTAAAATCTCCTGCGGCATCTTTTTATTATATTCACGATACACCCGACACAGTGTATCGTTGTTTTTCTTTATGTAACCTTATTTATTAAGTACAATTTTGTTATTATTTAGTTTTGCTTTGAGTAGGAACATCAATTTCAAACATACAATTATCACTATTTTCACTTTCGCTATCCCAGAACGAATATAGAACCATTACTGACTCAGCATATTTTGAAACACTAAACTGATATTCGATAATTTTAGTCTGATTGCTTTCGATATTGTAGTATTGATAAGCTTGAGAGTTATCAAAATCATCATAATTAATAATAACATCAGATTTATAAAGCTCATTAAAATGAACCTCCATATCGTCAGCTGCTCTTACATCAAGAACATCTTCAAAAGATTGTATTTCATTTGTATTGTTAGTAATCTCAACAACAAGCGACAAGCACAAATAATCTTTTCTATCTACCGGAGAAAAACTTCCAATGGAATCCTTAATGGAAACAGACTTTATTTTTACACTTGATGAATCCATTACTTTTGTTTCACCGACTTGTTTTGGTAGACCATACATATCGGTGTAAAACTCAACTAAATTACTTTCTGTTTCTTCTGACATACCTGCAAGCGTTTTTGTAATTGACTTATTTGATGAGGCAGAAACTATATTAATTATAACACCGGAAAGAATTACTACAGCCAAAAATGATGATATTACAATTGACAGAACCTTTGCCTTGCTCTTTTTACCTGTCTGTGCATTGGTGTTTTGGAAATACGCAGACTGAGGATTTGCAGCTGACTCAAAAGACGGAAAATTCTGAGCAGTTTGATTCATATTTGCATCACTTGTATTTGGTTGCATATTAGGTGTTGGCTCAAAGCTCTGCTGATAATTTACCTGTGGATTCGTATTCACCTGTGGCTTGACACTCTGCTGATAGTTTACCTGAGTGTTTGTATTCATCTGTTGATGAACGCTTTGCGAAGTAGTTTTTTGCGAAACTGTATCGACACTTGCAGTGTTGCCATTATCCGCATTGTTTATCATTGCAGGTGCACCACACATAGGACAATACTTAGAATCAGTTTCAAATCCACAATTATGACACTTCATAAATTAATCCTCCAATACTAATTTATTTATAACATCTAAAAATGCATTTATGTTAATTTTCTGTTATTTCAGAAATATCAATTTCAAACATACAATCATCGTAACTATTACTATCGTTATTCCAAATTATATATTTAACAATTACTGTTTCTGCATATTTTGAAACAGCAAACTGATACTCCATAGTCTTAGTCTGTTTTGGTTCAATACAATAATAAGAATCAGCAAAATAGCTACCGGTATACTCATCATCTAAATAATTCTCGTTAGGTTTTCTAATCTTATCAAAATTAATTGTCCAATCATCAGACGGACTTGCTAATAAATGCTCTTCAAAATCTATGGCATCATCCGCATCGTTAGTAATTTCAACCATCAATGATAAACAGATAGCAACCTTGTCATTTATTGGTGAAAAGCTTTCAGCAGAATCCTTAATGGTAGCTGATTCTATTTTTACAGATGATGAACTCATTTCTACTTTTTCGCCAATCTTGTGTGGTTGACCATAATTATCAATATAAAATTGCATATCATCTACAGCTACAACCGTTTCCTCTGACATATTAGTAAGCGTTTTTGTTAATGACTTATCAAATGCGGATGAAACTATATTAATTACAATACCGGAAAGAATTACAACAGCCAAAACCGATGATATTACAATAGGCAAAACATTTGATTTGCTTTTTTTGTCAGTATATGTATTAGTATTTTCCGCTGAGTCAATTGATGGAAAACTTTGAGCATTTTGATTTATATTATTTAAATCTTGTTGCATATTAGGTGCTGACTGAAAGCTTTGTTGACCAGAGTGTTGCGGCACTGTATTAACGCCTGCTGTATCATTGTCAACATTATTATTTTGTAATGTTGATGTACCACACATAGAGCAAAATTTGTCTTCAGTTTCAAATCCGCAATTACTGCACTTCATAAATTAATCACTCCTTATCAATTTCACTATTTGCATTTTTAGTAGGAATATCAACTTCAAACATACAATTATTCCCCAATGAAGAATATGTAATGAATATTGATTCTAATTTTAGGGGTATCTCAAACTGATACTCTATAGTCCTTGTCTCTGAAGATTCAATATCATAAAAAGGGTCCGAATAACTATCGGGAGCCATAATCGGATCTACATCACATTTAATTTCCTGAAAAATCAAGTCCAAATTAGTTGCATAATCAATATATCGTGCTGTGAAAGCTCTTCTAAAAGAATTGATTTGAGATGTTTTATTAATGATTTCGACTTCAATTGATAAACAAATATCATCCTCATTTTGCATAGGTGTAAAGCTTTCAGATGAATCCTTAACAGTAACAGATTTAATTGTTACAGCTGATGATGGCAAATTAGCAAGCTCACCAACTTTATACGGTTCTCCATACATATCCAAATAACTTAAACTATCTTGGTAAAGTATAGTATCATCATTTGATATTGATTCACCAAATTCGTTTGAAATTACATTGATTACAGCAACCAAAAGAATTACAAAAGCCAATACCGATGATATTACAATTGGCACAATCTTAGTTTTACGCTTTTTACTTTCCTGTATATTTTCATTACTTAAATTCGGTTGCATATTAGGTGCTGACTGAAGGCTCTGTTGAGCAGTCTGTTGAGATTCTGTATTAAATCCAAAATTATTATTGTTTTCAGTATTATCAAAAGCCATTCCACCGCACAAAGGACAATGATTAGTATCAGTTTCAAATCCGCAATTACCACACTTCATAACTTAATCCCCCCTCGATAGTAATTATACTATTTTAATTTTTAGCAGGAACATCAATTTCAAACATACAACGCTCTAACGCATCATTTTTATCTATAAAATTATACATAACCGCAACCGACTCTGCATACTTGGACACTGAAAATTGATATTCTATACATTTAGTCTGTTTAGCCTCAACCTCATAATAAAAACCGGGAAGAAAGCTATCAGTAGTTTCATCATACAAAAAACCATCTTCTTCTTTTGGAAGCTCACTAAAGTAGATATTCATATCATCCACAGGTCTTACATTAAAAATGCCGTCAAAAGGTTGCGTTTCGTTGGTATTGTTAGTAATCTCAACAACAAGCGACAAGCACAAATAGTCTTTTTTATCTACCGGAGAAAAACTTTCAGAGGCATCCTTAACAGTAGCAGATTTAATTTTTACAGAAGATGAATCCATATTAACTTTTTCGCCAATCTTGTATGGTTGTCCATACATTTCACTATAAAATTTAATACTGTCTACATCTTCAAATGAATCCTCCGACATATTACTAAGCGTTTTCGTTAATGACTTATCAAATCCGGAGGAAACTATGTTAATTATAACACCGGAAAGAATTACTACAGCCAAAACCGATGATATTACAATAGTTAAAAGCTTCGCTTTGCTGTTTTTATTTGTCTGTGTATTTTGAAAATACGCAGATTGAGGATTTTGTGTGATAGGCTGAGGAGTTGTCGCTGATTCAAAAGAAGTAAAATCCTGAGCATTATTATTCATATTTGTATTACTTATATTTTCTTGAATATCGGGTTTAGATTGTTTTGGTACTGTATCAACGCTCGGTTTATTGTTATCGGTATCATTTATTGAAGCCGGTGTACCACACATAGGACAAAATTTAGAATCGGTTTCAAACCCGCAATTATGACACTTCATAAATTAACCTCCATTATTATAATTGTGTTATTTAAAGTATTACATTTCATATTTATATATTATCCTATTCCATACCAAAAGTCAATATATATTTTTAAGGAGCCATAAAACTAATACTTATAATTTATCAAAAACTGTAATTGTGCATTGATAACAAAATATATATTCTTATATTTACAAATTATTATAAAACAAAAATTTTGCAAATGGAAAACAAAATATATTGAATTATAATTTATTGTGTTGTATAATTTAGTATATACTATAAAGTAAGAAAGGACAAATCAAATGAGAGGACTCTATTCTTCAAAAACAAAAATCCGTCATCAGATTTTTACAGAAGTCGCAAGACTTGCTTACGAGGGCGGAGATTATTCTAAATTTGAAAGCCTTCCATATAAAATTATTCCGGGCGAAATTTCCACATACAGAGAAAGTATTTTCCTTGAGCGTGCAATAGTTGGTGAAAGACTTAGACTGGCTATGGGTTTACCACTTCTCCCTGTTGATAAGCAGGCACCTATTTCTACCGGTGTAGAAGAAAGTATGGTTGACGAAAAGTTTTATGCTCCACCACTTATTAATATTATTAAGTTTGCTTGTCATAGCTGTCCTGAAAAACGCATTTTTGTAAGTGACGGTTGCCAGGGTTGCCTTGAGCATCCTTGTACTGAGGTATGCCCAAAGGGTGCTATCTCAATTGTAAAGGGTAAATCTGTAATTGACCCCGAAAAATGTATCAGTTGCGGTAAATGTAAAAGCGCTTGCCCATACAATGCTATTATTAAGCAAGAGCGTCCTTGTGCCGCTGCCTGCGGTATGAAAGCAATTCATAGTGACGAACACGGCAGAGCTGAAATTGACTACGATAAGTGCGTATCTTGCGGTATGTGTCTTGTAAGCTGTCCATTTAGTGCGATTGTTGATAAGAGCCAGATTTTCCAGACTATTACAGCAATTAACAGCGATACTCCTGTTTATGCCGCAATTGCTCCTGCAGTTGCAGGTCAGTTTAAAGGCCTTGACTCAAATAAAATCCGCAATGCATTTAAAGCACTTGGCTTTGAAGACGTAGTAGAGGTTGCTATCGGTGCTGACCTTTGTACTATTGAAGAAGCAAAAGACTTTATGAAAGAAGTTCCTGCAAAGCAACCTTTTATGGCTACTTCTTGTTGCCCTGCGTGGAGTGTAATGGCAAAGAAAAACTTCCCTACTATTGCTTCTAACATTTCAATGGCTTTAACACCTATGGTACTTACCGGCAGACTTACAAAGCAACAGCATCCGGGCTGTAAGGTAGTATTTATCGGACCTTGTGCCGCTAAAAAGCTTGAGGCTAGCCGTCGCAGTATCCGTAGTGATATTGATTTTGTACTTACATTTGAAGAAGTTGCAGGTATGTTTGACGCTAAGGGCGTTGACTTTGCTACACTTGCAGTTGATGACGAACCACTTTCATTCTCAAGTGCTGACGGTAGAGGTTTTGCAGTAAGCGGCGGTGTTGCTAAGGCTGTTGTAAACGCAATTGCAAAGCTTGACCCTGAAAGAGAAGTTAAAATTGCTAACGCACAGGGTCTTGATGAGTGTGCAAAGCTTCTTAGAATGGCAAAAGCAGGCAAATACAACGGCTATCTGCTTGAAGGTATGGCTTGTCCGGGCGGTTGCGTAGCCGGTGCAGGTACAATTAACGCTCCTGATAAATCTTCAATGGAAGTTCTTAAAAGCAAAAAAGAAACAACATTTGAAGGTGCTATTGAAACTCCATATATCGACAAGCTTTCTATACTTGAAAATATGTATCATGAATTTGATGATATACACGAATAAAAAATAAACATAAAACAAAAGACTTATAAGCTAAAGGTATAACCGCCTTGCTTATAAGTCTTTTTTAATTATTGTTTTGCAAAAATATTAACAGTGCCGTAATAAAGCATTACCAATCCTGCACTTAAAATTGCACCACCGATAATATCCGTTACCCAATGTACACCTGAAATCAATCTGCCTACTACCATAAAAACTGTAAAAAGAACAATTAAACAAACTAAAGCTTTTCTAAGCTTTATATTTTTCACTCTGCCGTTAAGTTGCATAGCCGCAGTTGGCATTACGCACAAAACAAGCAAGGTGGTTGACGACGGATACGACACTTCGAGTATACCCTGAATTAAAACAGGGCGATGATTGATAACAAAAAATTCAAAGAAGATATATGCCGACATTACAACAATATAAAATACACCAAGTATAAGAATATTTGAATCAACTTTAAGTAAACTCTTTCGCTTAATAAGCTGTATAAGACCAAGCAAGCCAAAACCAAATATAAAAGCAATTGGAACAAGTCCAAGCCAATCGGTAATATTATATAATGTCATATTTGCACCTGTCAGATTATGAATAAAGCCATTTAAGGTTGCAAATCCAACACTTGATTTTTTGGGTCCTATCGCCTGCACATTAACAAACTTTACAAGTACAGTCCATAAAATAAACAAAACTATTGTTGCGAATCCTGTCAGCAGTATTTTTTGATTTTTCCTTTTTCTCATTTTAATTCATCCTTTTTCAAATATATTTTTCAAGCTTCCGCCTGATAAAAATATAGTCGAATAAGGTGAAAATTTAAAGAATTTTAGCGTAACAACAGCGACACGCTTCGTATCATCGCCATTTTATCAACATTAAAGCCTTAATTACAAGAAAAACAAAAGAAACCAGAGCCGCATACGGCTGTAATGTCATCATAAACGCACTTGCTGAAATAACGCTTAATCCAATCGAAAACTTATATTTATGCTTTACCCAAAACGAAATTTCAAGATTTTGGAACGCAAGAGTCAACACACCGATTAAGATTATGCCGAAAATAATTATAAAGTACGGTATCATAATATATGGTGCTACCCCTGTCAACGCAAACAAAGAAACGCAGTTAATTACTTCTCCACCCCTTTGTCCGAAAAGAGGCAGAAACAAAAACATAATCATACTGCAATCAAGCAAGCCGAAAACCAAATCACAAATATGCTTTTCCCTCTGTTTGCAATCTTCATCTGCAATAGTAAGTAATTCTTCGCCCGAAAGCAAGTCATCTATAGAAATTGAAAAATATTTTGATATCGCCTTTAGTGATTCAATATTTGGAACACCCCTGCCGGACTCCCATTTTGAAATAGCCGTGCGAGATACAAATAGCACCTCTGCCAATTCCTCCTGAGTAAGCCCCTTTTGCTTTCGTAAGGTTTGAAGCTTTTCATTAAATTCCATAATTACCACTCCCTACACCTTAAATTATATACTATATATAATGAATGAGCAACCACCTAAATATATCAATATCAGAATATTAATAGAATTCGAGCTAAATCGTAATCCTACTTCGCACATAATTAATTTAGACTACACCAGATAAAATTAAGAATTTACGCTTGAATATTATAACAAAAAGCAAAGCACAACAAAACAGAAAAAACTGCTTGTTGTGCTTTAATTTTATTTATAAAAAATATCTCAGTTATACTTGTACATAGAAGCAATTAAATTATATGATACTGTCTGCACGAACTGCGTGCGAGGCACTCGCT
>JAXJSN010000105.1:0-3886 GCA_036310085.1 Ruminococcus sp. | reverse complement strand
TGCAATAATTCTCTGCATAGTTGTTACATCCTGAACATTAACATTGTCGTTAAAGTCAGCATCAGCATTAGAAAGCTGTGTATCATCAAGTTCGATTACGTCTGCAAGGTAACGCTGAAGCATTGTTACATCCTGAATTTTAAGCTCACCGTCACCGTCTATATCGCCAATAACATATTTTGTTGGGTCTTCGCAGTTGTTAAGAGCTTCGGAAAGCTTTGCAATTAATTCATCTACACCCTGAAAACCTTCTGCTTTCAATTCTTCACCCAAAATTTTGATTTCTTTAACAACATTTTCAGGTTTTACATACAGCTCATTAATAACATTTTGAAGTGTCTCAGGTTCATCTTCAAAACCTAAATCAAATAATGCATAAGCAAGCATATACTGACCAAGAAGATTTTCATATGATACACCCTTAGGTGCATCCCAACCATAGATTTCACCATTCTTATCAACATATAACGGTGCACCTGCATAAGTATTTTCCCAATCTAAAATTAAATAGTTGTAATCAAATACAGAATCGGTAGGGGCTGATAAATTACCTGGAATGTAGTAATCAGGGTCAATAGCATAAAGAGTATCGCCATAGCAATCGGAAGTTACAAAAACATCGTATGTCATATGACCTGACTTTGAGTGGAATACCAACAACCATTCTTTTTCATCGCTAATCAACTGTAAGTCGTCATAACCTTTATCAACAGCAGTTTTTATGCTGTATGTAGCAATACCTGTTGAAGCATCGTAAGTACATTCCTGTGCCTTTGAAGCAAATCCAGGTATATCAACCTCTTCATCGTCGTACTTATAAATATGACAATAGAATTTTTCATCTTTGTCAAATTCCCAACCAAGGCTGTTTACATCAATGTAAAATACTTTGTCCTCTAATGCAACTACACTACCCTCACTATTGATAGGCATTTCCTCAGCGTTTACAGCAAAAGGCATAGCTGTAAATGCCATTACAGCCGCAAGAGTGGTTGCTACTGCTTTTGTAAACTTTACTTTCATTAAAAATACATCTCCTTAATTTTTGTAGTAATACTACTTCACATACATTTTAAATCACTAAATTACTCTTGTCAACTGTTTATATAAATGTTTTAATTAAATTTTTATAAAAATATACAACAAAAACAAACATTTTAAATTCTGACAGCTTTTATAAAAATTTGTCAAAAATTGTTTACTTTTACGCTTTAGCGTGTTATACTATATTACATAGATTAGGAATATTCCTTTTTTCTATATTTATCATTTTTTAGGGGGAAATTTAAATGGTACAGAGAAAGAATATTGGTCTTGCTATTGTATTATCAATTGTTACTTGTGGTATTTACGGTATTTACTGGTTTATTACATTAACAGATGATGTTAATAAGCTTGACCAGCAGGAAAAATGCACATCAGGTGGTATGGCATTCCTTCTCTCAATTGTAACTTGCGGTATTTACATGTTCTATTGGTTATACAAGCAGGGTGAAAGAATTGACAGAGCTGCTAACGCAAGAGGTATTGACTCTTCAAACAGTTCAATTCTTTACATTGTTCTTTCAGTAATAGGTCTTAGCATTGTAGCTTACTGCCTTATGCAGGATAAGATCAACAAGATGGCTGATTGCTAATAAACCTGTTTAATGAAATCAAGATTTTTTAAAACAATAAAGCCTATTGTCATTATTATGGCATTAGGCTTTATTTATATTATTATTTACAGATTAACAGGGTTTGCAATATTTTG
This sequence comes from Ruminococcus sp., assembly GCA_036310085.1. Taxonomy (GTDB): domain Bacteria; phylum Bacillota; class Clostridia; order Oscillospirales; family Acutalibacteraceae; genus Ruminococcoides. The sequence continues at coordinate 2,133 of JAXJSN010000105.1, read as the reverse complement.
TCCGTTTCGTAAAATAACAGGGCTTCAATGCCCCGGATGCGGAATAAGCAGAATGTGTTTAGGAATTATAAATTTTGATTTTTACTATGCATTCAAGTCAAATTGTTTGTTATTCTGTCTTTCACCAATAGCCGCAATTTTATATATTCGCCACCAATACCGCTATATAAGATACAACGAAACCGAAACAAAAAAATGGGAATCTGTTTTAATTTATATTACAATCGGATTGCTGATTGTTTTCGGTATATTAAGAAATATTTTTCCCGAAATATTATAAGGCTCCTTTACAAAAGGAGCTGTCAGCGAAGCTGACTGAGGATTGAAAAAACACATCAGATGTTAAAGTAAAACAATAAACATAAATATTATTACTTGCATTTAAATAACAAATAAAATATTCTGCTAATTCCTTGCAATCCTCCGTCACGGCAAGCCGTGCCACCTCCTTTGATAAAGGAGGCTTATTTTTTTCTTATAAAACTTGTCAAAAAATACAGATCAAAATTTTTCAACAAGAAAATCAACAATTTTTTCAAACTGCATTGAATGTGATGCTTTAACAAGCACAGTATCTCCTGTATGCACAAGATATTCCAAAGCGTTACACGCTCCTTCAATATCTTCATACCAAATACCGTTTGCACCCTTTGCAAGCTCATTTGCAAGAGGTCCAACTGCCACTACAAGGTCAACGCCTTTTTCTTTTGCATAAACACCTGTTTCAAGATGCAAAGCAAGTTCCTCAGTGCCAAGCTCCTTCATATCTCCTAAAACAGCAACTTTTCTGCCTTTAAAATTCATAAGAGTATCAATAGAAGCCTTTACAGAATTTGGGTTTGCATTATAGCAATCATCAATAATTCTGATATTTTCTGTTTTGATAACATTTGCACGACTGCCAACTGTTTTATACGATTCAACACCATTTACAAGCTGTTCATCACTAAGACCCAACAACTTACCTGCCGCAACCGCCGCAAGAGCGTTTGAAACCATATAATTACCTATAGCAGGAATTGTAACAGAAAGAGTTGTATTATCAAAACAAAGATTACAAGAAATACCGCCCTCGCCGTTATTTTCGATGTTTTCAGCATAATAATTGTTATCAGATGCAAAACCAAAGAAAATAGGCTTTTTACCATTTACATTTTCAACTGTATAAAGTTTATCATCGTCACCATTAAGAATAAACTCTGCATTTTCAGATGCATATTTAAACATTTCGGTTTTTGCACTTAAAACACCGTCACGGTCTTTTAAATTTTCAAGATGACAACAACCAATAACAGTAAGCACACAAATTGTAGGCTTTACCATTTCGGAAAGTCTTGTCATTTCGCCAAAATCAGAAATTCCCATTTCTATAACAGCCGCCTGTGTGTCCTCAGGCATAGAAAGCAAGGTCAAAGGAACACCAAGCTCATTATTTAAATTACCCTGAGTTTTATGTGTTTTATATTTTTGCGAAAGCACTGCATAAAGCATTTCTTTTGTAGATGTTTTACCTACACTGCCCGAAACTCCCACAACCGGAATATCGAACTTTGCACGATAAGCCATAGCTATTTTTTTAACAGCCTCTAAAGTAGAGTCAACAACAATACAAGGCTTTGTTGCATTTTCGGGTGCTTTTTCACACAAGGCACATACCGCACCTGCATTAAAACAGTTTTCGATAAAATCGTGGCCATCTACACGCTCACCCTTAATTGCAAGAAAAAGTGAACCTTCTTTAATTTGACGGCTATCACGCTCAACCGATGTAATAACACTCTGCTTTAAGCTTTTGTCACCTATGTATTTACCTCCACACGCTGAAACAATTTCTTCAATAGTAAACCTTTTCATTTTCCACACTACCCTGCATTAATGTTAATAAGTTTAAATTTTTTTGATTAAGATAACACTTAATCAAAGCGAAATTTAAAAGTTTCGGTCAAGTCTTTACAAAGGCTTGCAGGTTTTAAGGACGGAGTCCTTAAAAGTAAGTTTTTTTCAAAAATTCCGTTTAAAACGGAATTTTTATGAATTTCTTAGGGGGTTAAAGGGCGTTGCCCTTTAAAATCCCACAAGGGTTTTCAACCCTTGACCCGATAAACTTTTGAAAAAGTTTAATCAAAACTTTTA
>JAXJSN010000104.1:0-17846 GCA_036310085.1 Ruminococcus sp. | reverse complement strand
TTTCTACACTCTCAGCTCCGAACATACGATACATTCTTTCCTGCAATCTGCGGTAATCATCCTCAAGTGCAAGATATAAAACAGTACCTTTATTAGTTTCATAACCCCAGATAGGTGTACCTGTGCTGACGTGATACGCAAGCTGAGCCATCAGAAAACTTTTGCCAAGCTTTGGTGCACCCGCAAAAATATATGTTCCCGGATAGAGCAAGCCGTCAATTAGCGGCGGCTTGCTGTGATAGATACTGTCATACAGTTCTTTCATCGTGATTGTTTTCAAGTAAGACGGGTCCATCTCTCTTCGCATTTCACGCTGAAATTCTTCAAAATCTTTATCCATATTTTCACTTCCCTTCGTTCAATCAGCTTGCTTCTTTTGATTTGAAGTAGCCTGTTTCTTCCCAGACTTTTTTGTCAGGGCAATAATAGTTATACTCACTTGACTGGTCAAGCTTCATAGCATATCCGAATTTCAGAATACCTTTTTGTAAACCGACACGCACATACTGAGCATCCTTACCTATTGCTTTAGCAATTTCTGTAATAGGTACATTTCTTCCTGTAAATTTCGGACAATCTATATAGAATTTGTTTTCCACAATATCACCTCCAAAAGATTATATGAACTGTGAGTTCGTATTTTTATTATATACGCAGTTTTACGACTTGTCAATGCTATTCTTAAAATTTTACGCACTTTAATTTCGTAAATGCACTTGAAATTCGCTAAAAGCTGTGCTATAGTAGATAATGAGGTGATAAAAATTGAGTAATTTACAAGCCTTAATTGGTGAAAGAATATCAGAACAAAGAAAAAAACTTCGTATAAGTCAATCTGAATTGGCAGAAAAGCTAGGAAAGTCACTCCGCACCGTACAGAAGTACGAAAGTGGCGAAATTGATATGCCTATTTCTGTTTTACAGGAAATCTCAGATATATTAAAAGTGCCTATCAATTACTTGATAGGCTACGACTCTTCACACATAAAGCTGGAAACTCTGGCTGATGTGTATGCTTATTTATTTGAACTTGACCGAAAGAAAGAATTAAATTTTGATATAGAAATCATCAAAGAACCTGATTCAGTAAGAAAGGCTGCATTGGTTTTTGAACTCAGCACAGCAAACTATAACGCAGAAATGTTCAATATGCTTCAACGATTAAAGAACAACAAGGAAGCTCTCAGCACCTACTGGATGGACTACCAGACTTTTGATGCTTGGGAGAAGAGCGTTATTGAAAATACAAACGGAGAGTTCTTGTCTGATAAAGAACGAGAAATCTTAGACGAAATATCTCTTATTGAAAAACGCAATGAGGCTGAGCGTAAAAGAATGGAAGAAATGCTTGCAAAACAGCAGGCAGATAACAGTGATGATAGCGAGCAGTAAGCTCTTATCATAAATATATTATTAACAAGGAGGTTTTAGAGTGAGGTTGCCTAACGGTTACGGCGGCATCACAAAGCTATCGGGAAAGCGTAGAAAACCCTATCTCGTAAGAAAAACTATCGGTTGGCACATTAACGAAAAAACAAACAAAACTGTTCAGGATTATCAAATCATCGGTTATGCGGCTACTAAAGCAGAAGCACTGCAAATGCTTGCGGATTATAACAACAATCCCTTTGATGTATCTGCTTCAAAGATTACATTTAGTGAAGTGTATGAAAGATGGTCAAAGGAGAAATTTCCGTCGGTATCTGAATCAAATGTTAAAGGATACAAGGCTTCATATAAAGCTTGTGCTCCTTTGCACGATAAGGTATTTAAGGAAATTAAACTTGCACATCTACAAAATGTAGTTGATACCTGCGGTAAGAATTATCCTACTTTAAGAAAACTAAAGATTTTACTTAATCAGCTATATGATTACGCTATGAAGAACGAGCTTTGTAGCAAAGATTATTCAGACTATGTTGATATAGTAAAATTCAAGAATCTCAATCCAAACAAAAGGGATAGAGATAAATTCACAAAAGAAGAAATTGAACGTCTTTGGAGTGTATCAGATAATAAGTACTATCAGATTGTGCTTATGCTGATTTACTCAGGAGTACGAATTTCTGAAATGTTGAATCTTAAAAAAGAGGATATAAACCTGAATGAACAGTATTTTGATGTTAAACTGAGCAAAACCGAAAACGGTATAAGACGAGTTCCTATTGCTGATAAAGTGTTGCCGTTCTTCTGCGGATGGTATAACGATACAGACAGCGAGTATCTTCTCCACACAGAAGATGGTAAGGGATTTGAATACCGAAATTATTACGATAGTTATTTTACGCCTTTAATGGAAAATCTGGGAATTGACCGAACACCACATTGTACAAGACACACTTGTATATCAATGCTTGCAGAAGCAAAGGTTGACCAGACCACAATTAAAAAGATTGTAGGACACTCGGGAGCTATGACGATGACCGAGAAAGTGTACACACATTTAGATGTTGAGGTGCTTATAAATGCAATCAATCTTATATGAGCAAAAAAAGAAAGAGATGTCTTTCTGAATTTAGAAAAACATCTCTTTTAAATTGCTTATTTTTTTGAGAACTTTTGTTGCTTATGTGTTACTTGCTTGTTGCTTGTTACACACTTTTAAGCACATCTCAATAAGTCTAAATACTCCAAAAACCCCATAAATAGTGGCTTTGAAGTGTAACCAGAAGTGCTCTGATTATCTCTTTGAGAACTGTGGAGCTCTACGAGCAGCCTTAAGACCGTATTTCTTACGCTCTTTCATTCTTGGGTCACGAGTTAAGAAGCCAGCCTTCTTGAGTGCTGAACGAAGATTCTCTGAATCATACTGAAGAAGAGCTCTTGAAATACCGTGACGGATTGCACCAGCCTGACCTGTAACGCCGCCGCCTGATACTCTACAAACGATATCAAACTTCTCGTCAGTCTCTGTAAGTGCGAGAGGCTGTCTAACGATGAGCTTGAGTGTTTCAAGACCAAAATAATCGTCGATATCACGGTCATTGATTGTGATTTTGCCTGTACCCTGGTAAAGTCTTACTCTTGCAACAGAGCTTTTTCTTCTACCTGTGCCGTAAAAATAAGGTGTCTTATCGTACATTATGTTTTGCCTCCTTCTTAACCTTCAAAAGCAACCGGCTTCTGAGCCTGATGGTTGTGTTCTGCACCCTCAAAGAGTCTTAATCTGAGAAGAGCATCTCTGCCGAGTGTATTCTTTGGAAGCATACCCTTAACAGCAAGCTCCATAGCCTTTGTTGGCTTTGTAGCCATAAGAGTATCGTATCTTGTTTCCTTAAGATGACCGATATAACCTGTGTGACGCTGCCACTTCTTCTGAGTGAGCTTGTTACCTGTTAAAACTGCATCCTTGCAGTTGATGATAATTACATGATCACCGCAGTCTACATTAGGTGTAAATGTTGCCTTGTGCTTACCTCTGAGGAGAACAGCTGCCTGAGCTGCTACACGACCGAGAGGCTTACCTGCTGCATCAATTACATACCAGCTGCGTTCAATTTCGCTTTTCTTAGCTAAATATGTTGACATAACAAATCCTCCTGTTTATTTCTAATTGCAGATATGATTATAATATATAAAAGCTGTAAAGTCAACACTTTTTTTAAAAAAATTAATTTACCTTTAGCTAATCTCTTGTATTCTTTGTTATTCTCTTGTTTTCTCTTATATACTAATAAGCGAATTTTATTTTTAAAACAATTTCACAGTATAATTTTGTATTTTTCACCTTAAATTCACAATAACAATATTTTCTATTCAAAAATATGTTGTATTATTTAGACACAACAGAGATACGGAGGTGAAATGAATGACAAACCACAAGCCGTCAGTTCTTGCTTGTGTTACTTTTCAATTCGGTTGTGATCGCATTATTAATATTGCAAAACTTTTTGCTAAAAAATATGACTGCAATCTTAGGGTTTTGAGCGTTTTAAAGCCAACTGACAACTACGCTCTTTACAGCAAACAGATTCAATATCTGTATGATATATCAAAAAAATCAGGTGCTGATATGACGATTCTTTTTGATAGCAACCCTGTTACTGCTACAGCAGAGTTTATTAATGATAACAATATTAATCGACTTATAACCGGCATACCGGACGGTGAAAACAGTTTCCTTGTAAATCTTAACAAGGAGTGTCCTGAAATACCAATCACTATGGTAACTAAGGATAACAAAATATACAACTTGGAGCTTTGCCCAAGCTTTTATATATAATTTAAATAATTCGACTTTTTTCGATAAAGGTCTTTTACTTTCTTTTTATTTTTACTCTCTCTAAAACAGACAGACACTTTGCATTCTAGCGTGCAAAGTGTCTGTTTGTTTTTATGTTAATTATAAGAAAATTAAATAAATATCAGTACCTTTTACAACATTCGTCTAAATGCTACTGAAAAATCTTATATCAAAGGTTGTACCTTTGTTCTCCTGTGAATCCACACTAATATATCCGTTACTTTTTTCGATTATAGTTTTAGCCAAAGCCAAACCTATTCCAACACTATCGCTGTTAGAATTGCTTCCTTTATAAAATCTTTCAAAAATATGTGGCAAATCCTTTTTAGAAATTCCGCATCCGTTATCACTAATTGAAATTTTGGTACAAAAACCATTTTGGTCTACTGTTACTTTAACACAACCGCCCTCAGAAGTATGCTCTATACAGTTTTTTATTATATTAGACAAAGCTTCAGCTATCCAAGCAACATCACAATACAACGAATATGCCTCATTACACTCAGCCATAACCTCAACTCGTTTAATTTCTGAAATAACTGCCGTTGAGCTTATACACTGACTAAATATATCGGTTATTTTTACCATTTGAGGTTTAAACACAATTGTATTTGCATCAAGCTTTGAAAGAGTAAGAAGTGATTGCACCAAAAAACTCATATTATTTACACTTCGTCGTATATCACTTAAAAACTCACGACGAATCTCCGTTGGCATTTCCTCGTCCTCAAGCATATTATCCGTAAGTACCATTGCTGATGTAAGAGGTGTTTTTAGCTGATGCGAAATATCAGAAAGTGAATCTTTTAGCTTTTCTTTATCCTTTAGGGAATCGCAAGATTGTTCTTTAAGCATTACAGTAGTTTTGTAAATTTCGTTTTTAAGCTGTGACATTTCATCCAAACTATTTGCATCAATTTCAAGGTCGTAGTCCTTATTATTGATTCGCTGAATATACTGTGTTAGTTTTAGTGCATCCTTATTTCGCAGTTTGCTGTAAACAAAAAATACACCTGAAAGCGACAAGCAAGCGAAAGCACATACGGCGACATTGACACAAATAAAGTTACGAGATAAGGCGTCATTATCATAAGCTACCCAATCATCGCTCACAACAATTCCGTAACTTTCCAAACTATCGTATACCTGTGACGGCTCGGTTTTATTATTAAGAATCAATGCAAGCTCTCGGTCGGTAATATCGGGATATTTTTCTTTTACCGCTGCAACAACTTTAAGAATAGCTTCATTAGAATTTTCCTTAATAGCATTAAATTGAATGATATTAAAATTAACAAGAACTGCAAGAAAAATTACTGTAATCAATCCATACAGAATCAAATATTTTTTATACTGTTTCATTCTTCCTCCAGCCTATATCCAAGACCCTTAACAGTTTTAATTAAATCTGTATCCAGCTTTTGTCTTATGCGTTTTATGTAAACCGTAAGCGTATTATCGTTTACATAATTTCCTGCAATATCCCATATTTTTTCAAGGATTATTTCTCTTGTTACTGTTTTGCCGATATTCTGAACAAGGACTGAAAAAATCTTATATTCAAGTGCAGTCAGCTCTACCCTATTGCCGTTTTTATACACAGCCTTTTCATCTGTATTTACAAGTATATCCTTTATTGCAATTGTATTGCTGTTTTCTCTTTTTTTAGTAAAACGCTTGATTCTGGCAAGCAATTCACGCATAGAAAAAGGTTTTGTTATGTAATCATCTGCACCAAGCTCAAAGCCTTTTACAATACTATCCTCGTCATCAACAGCAGTAAGGAAAATTGCAGGAGCATCACTCAAACGATGAATTTCTTCATACAGCTCAAAACCGTTGCCATCAGGCAAAGTAACATCAATTATCATTAAATCAAAATCAAAAGGGGCAGTTTTTAACGCTTTTTCGCAATTGTCGCAATATGTTACGGAATAACCGTTTTGTTCAAGTGAATAAATTATCCCCTTGGCTATCATTCTATTATCTTCAATAAGTAAAATTTTCATTTTATCATCTCCTGCGAGTACCTAACGTATATTCTGCAGACAGCATCATATAATCTTAACACTTCTATACTCAAGCGTTTTCCTATAAAGAAAAATAATCAGGCAACACATAAATAACTGTGTTACCTGATTAATATTATCGCTTAATTTACTTTTTATGTCAACTAAATATTATCATTTCTGATAGTTTCAATAATATTTTGTTTCTTAACCTTAGAGATTGAATATCTCATAATCATCCAAACTACGCTAAACACAAATACGATACTAATCAATACTTCTAAGAATGGGAATGAATATTTTAACAACATATCAGGCTGGTTTGAATCGAAAGCATAGTATATTAAATAGTTTAATGCCAAGCCTATCGGCACACCGAAGATTAATGATTTAAGTCCGTAGAATATGCTTTCAAGGCGAATCATACGGTTAAACTCTTTGCTTGTCATACCAACTGATTTAAGCATTGCAAACTCTTTGCTTCTGAGCTTCATATTAGTTGTAATGGTGTTGAAAATGTTTGTAATACCGATAAGTGAAATAATTACGATAAAGCCATAGATAAATATGCTGACTGCAAGAATCAAGGTGTTTATCATATTCATTTCAAACTCAATATTATAAACAAACAAATCCAGCTCGCCTAAGCTATTAACAGCTTCTTCAAACTCACTTGCATCAGTTGCATTAACATAGAGTTGATGTGTTATATCATAGTTTTGATTGCTATTATCAACATTTTCCTTCATCCAATCTAAACTAACCACTATAATATTGGTATTATAGTAAAGTAAATCTTTTATATTTGTAGGAACATAATCAAACATAGCAGAAATTTCAACCGGAATTTTCTCTTCGCCTCTGGTCAAAGTAAGCTTTTTAATTGAATCTTCCTTGAAAATATTTATAGCCTTTTCCTTATCTGCTGTCTGATAAGAATAAACATTAATGAAAAATGGTTTTTTCTTAGCTTCACTTATATTAACCTTAGCTTCCTTAGCTAAAGCTTCAAATGTATCGTTATCCAATGCAACTATTCCGGACGGTGCATTTCCTTCATAATCCCACTTATTGCAATTAGCAGCATCTTCTGTTAAGAGTTTTTCATCATATTCATACATTGCAGTAGCACACAAAAATCTGCGATATGATTCTATACCCTTAATGCTTAATACCTTCTCAGCTTTTTCGTCTATTTCTTTCCAATCAAAGACACCTGAATAGTCTGATACACTTACATTATAATTTGTAACACCAAATAAATTACTTGAGTACATTAAAGCATATGTAACAAAGGCTGAAATAGCAATAAAGCTTGCTACACCAATAATAATGGAAACTATAGTTGATCTGTATTTCTTTTTACTTCTCTTTAAGTTTTTATAAGCTATATCACCACCAACGCCGAATACTTTTTTAATAAACTTAGGTGATTTATAGTTTTCTTTTTTCTTTGATTTTCTGCCTACTTTCACATCTAAATTAGATCTGATTGCCTCAATAGGTGAAATTCTTGAAGCTGTAACGGCAATTCCGAGAGTTGAAATAAATATTGTAACAATAGATGAAATAGCGGCAAATACAATTGCAATTAAAGGCATACTAAAGCCTAAATCAAAGCCCATAAATGCATCTGCCATCATTATATTGAGAGAAACAATAAGCAAAGCTACTATTCCTATACCAAGTAGTATACCTATCGGTATACCAATCAAACCTAAAACAAAACCTTCGTAGAAAATATTATTTCTGATTTGCTTTGAAGTTGCACCTATAGAAGATAACATTCCGTAAAGCTTATTCTTTTCGATAATTGAAATTGAAAAGCTGTTTCTGATTATAAAATAGCTTATAAGAATAATAATGCCCGTAATAATTATTACCATAGCTATGGTAATTCCAAGGCTTTCGCCACCGACAATATAACCTTTATATTGTAGCAAAGAAACATTTAAATTAAATCCATCAAACTTAAGTGTATCCTTATACTCGTTGAGCTCAATTTTTGACAAATAAAATGAATTTGAAGTTGCACGGCTGGCTATACTTTCGGGTACTCCAACAACCTGAGAGGTAACTCTGATAAGATCCTTTTCACCCTCATCTGTATAACGAACATAAAGTGTAGCTAAATCAGAAAGTGAATTTTCATCAACTGCAGTATATGCATCTACACAAGGCATAAAGGAATCGCTTGCAATGGTATAATTTAAATTCTCTCTCATTATGCCTACAATTTTATATTCTTTGGTTCCGCTTACTTTAAGTTTTTCCTGAGTTTTTTCGGATTGACCTAAATTTTGCGGATTTATTATATCATAAGAATCAATTTCTTCTCCATTCGGAGTCATTCTTGTACCATACTCTAATTTAATTGTATCGCCAAGCTTAAACTTTAAATTAGATTTATCATAAATCTTTTCAGACAATACGATTTCTTTATCATTTTTAGGGTATCTACCCTCAACAAGCTCTGTTTTAAAGCAAGTTCCATAAGCATTTGCACTAATTGGTCTTATATAAAGGTAAGGTACTGCATCAGATTTGTTTTCAGGCATTTTAGCAATCTTAAACGCATCGGTAATATAAACATCCTTAACATCTCTGTTAGCCTTAAGATCGGAAATATCATCTTTACTAATACTACCCATTGCACTAAGGTCAAAATCACCTGTATAGTATAACTGCGAGTCAATCATTGTTTGCTGCTGACTTGCACCAATTCCGGCAACAATTGTAATGAGAGCTGTTGAAAGCACAATAGCAATTATGGTTACAATTGTACGGCTTCTATTAAGCTTTAAATTTTTTAGAGTAAGCTTATTAAGTATTTTCACCTATTACGCCTCCTCTTTAATTTTACCATCTTGAATAGTAATAATTCTGTCAGCCTGCTTTGCAATCTCCAAATTATGAGTAATCATTATGATTGTCTGATTGTAATTTTTATTTGACATTTTGAGTATATTCATAACTTCTTCGGTAGCCTTAGAGTCGAGATTACCTGTTGGCTCGTCTGCAAGTAAAAGTGCAGGATTTGCAATTAATGCACGAGCAATTGAAGTACGCTGTTGCTGACCACCTGAAAGTTCATTTGGAAGGTGCTTTCTTCTCTGTTCAAGACCAAAGGATTTTAGAATATCTTCAAGTCTTGCATTATCAACTGCACTTGAATCAAGGTCGCAAGGCAAGGTGATATTTTCTTCAACAGTAAGAATAGGAATAAGGTTATAGAACTGATAAACAATACCAATCTGTCTGCGACGGAAAATAGCAAGCTTGTCGCTGTTCATTGTATTGATTTCTTTACCGTCAATAAAAATTTTACCGCTTGTAGGACGGTCAACGCCGCCAATCATATGTAACAATGTTGATTTACCACTACCACTGGCACCAACAATTGCAACAAATTCGCCTTTTTCAACCGAAAAAGATACATCGTCAACAGCGTTTATCTTATTATCGCCGTTTCCGTAAGTTTTAACTAGATTTTCCACTCTTAAGATTTCCATAGATTTGTCCTCCATTTTTTAATTACAGCTAAATTATAATAATGCAAAGTGACTCTAAAGTGACTGTAAATGACTGATTTAAAATTTATATCTTTACCAAAGCTCTAAAAAACCTCCCGCAGTAATTCACCACGGGAGGTTGATAGTTTAAAACAAACTATTTAATTTTTAGCAAATACAAATTCAGAATCCTTATAATCGCAGATAATATCCGAATTTTCGCTAATTTCGCCTTCAAGAATTTTTTCGGAAAGAACATCCTCAATCTCACTTTGAATGGCACGGCGTAATGGTCTTGCTCCGTAATTGTCATCAAAACCCTTGTCGGCAATAGCCTCAACTGCGTTATCGGTAAACTTAATTGCGATATTCATATCTGAAAGTCTATGAACAAGAGTATCAAGCATTTTTGATGCAATCTTCTTGATCTCATCCCTGCTGAGTTTATTAAACACAATAATATCATCAACTCGATTGAGAAATTCAGGGCGAAAAACATTTTTAAGCTCACCCATTACAAGCTTTTTAATATCAGTTTTATCATCAGATATTTTTTCATCATCAGTTTTAAAGCCAAGCAAACTTTGCTTCTCAGTAATAAGTCTGGCTCCGACATTTGAAGTCATAATAATTACCGTGTTTTTAAAATCAACCGTTCTGCCCTGAGAGTCGGTAAGTCTGCCATCCTCCAAAATTTGCAAAAGCATATTGAACACATCGGGATGAGCCTTTTCTATTTCATCAAAAAGCACAACCGAATACGGCTTTCTTCTAACCTTTTCAGTTAGCTGACCGCCCTCGTCAAAACCTACATATCCAGGAGGTGAACCGATAAGCTTTGAAACTGTATGCTTCTCCATATATTCACTCATATCAAGTCTTAGCATAGCATTTTCATCGCCAAACATTGCCTGAGCCAAAGCCTTACACAGCTCAGTCTTACCTACACCTGTTGGCCCTAAGAAGATAAAAGAACCTACAGGTCTTTTGGGGTCTTTAAGCCCTACCCTGCCACGACGGATAGCCTTTGCAATAACACTTACTGCTTCATCCTGACCGATTACTCTTTCGTGCAGGATTTTTTCCATATCCAAAAGTCTTTCGCTTTCTTCCTTGGTAAGCTGAACAACAGGAATTGAAGTCCAATCAGAAACGATTTCTGCTATAACCTCAGCTGTTACCTCGCCGCAATCAGATTTTTGTTTATCTTGCCAGTCCTTTTTAGCTTCATCAAGTTGAGTTTGCACTAGCTTTTGCTCATCTCTTAGCTTTGCCGCACGCTCAAAATCCTGCTCACCTATAGCACTTGCCTTTTCTTTTTCAAGATTTTCTATTTTTTCTTCAAGCAATTTTACATTTGACGGAGAGGTAAGTTCTGCAAGTCTAACCTTTGACGCACCCTCATCAATTAAATCAATAGCTTTGTCCGGCAAGTATCTGTCTGCAATATATCTTGCAGATAACTTTACAGCGGCTTCAATTGCTTCATCGGTGATTTTCACCTTATGATGAGCTTCATAACTGTCACGCAAGCCTTTAAGTATTTCAACTGCCTGCTCTGCTGTAGGCTCACCAACCTTTACCGGTTGAAAACGACGCTCTAAAGCAGCATCTTTTTCAATATATTTTCTGTATTCATTAAGAGTAGTCGCACCGATAACCTGCATATCGCCTCGTGCAAGTGACGGTTTTAAAATATTAGCCGCATCGGCACTACCTTCTGCCGCACCTGCACCAACAATTGTATGAAGCTCATCTATAAATAAAATTGTATCATTTGAGCTTTTAACCTCATCAATTGCCGCTTTGATTCGCTCTTCAAAATCGCCTCTGTATTTTGCTCCTGCAATCATACCTGTAAGGTCAAGAGCAACAACTCTTTTATTTTTAAGAATTTCAGGAACATTACCGTTTGAAATTTCAAGTGCAAGTCCCTCCGCAACGGCAGTTTTACCTACACCTGGCTCACCGATTAATACAGGATTATTTTTTGTACGCCTTGAAAGAATTTGAATAACTCTTTCAATTTCTTTTTCTCTGCCGATAACCGGATCAATTTCGCCATTCTTAGCCGCCTTTGTTAAATCTCTGCCAAATTTATCGAGTGCGGATTCAGCGTTTGATGATTGCTGTCTTTCATCAAAATCATCCGAATTAGTAAATTCACCATTATTTTTTTGCATTGCGTTTTTGATTGCATTTTCAATCTTACTTTTACCTACGCCCAATTCATTTAAAATTTGAGTGGCATAGCTGTCCTGCTCCATAAGCATTGCAAGCAGAATATGCTCAGTACTTACATAGCCTGTATTCATTTGTGCCGATGCCATCATAGCCGCACGCAAAATCCTTTTTGTGCGAGGTGTAAAATTATCGGGTGTAAGTCTTGATACCGCACTGCTTGCGGAAATGTTTTCAATTTTTTCTACGAGTGTTTTTTCGGTTACACCACACTGTTCAAGTGCAACAGCCGCTACACCTGTACCCTCTCTGACAAGAGCGAGTAAAATATGCTCCGTACCTACATAATTATGTCCCATATTCTGAGCCGCTTCAAGTGCTAAATTTAAAGCTTTGTTTGCCTTTTGTGTAAATCCTCTGAATTCATACATAACCATTCACTCCTAAATTAAACTAATCAATTATTCAATATATTTCTTATAAGCGTTGCACGCTCAATATCCCTTTCCTGTACTGAAAGATTTTTACCGCTATTTACGGTAAGAGTTGCAGGCTCTACATCACGCATAAGCTTGTCAATTGTTTCTAATGAAAACTCTGCAAATTGTCCTGATTCAATCCCGAGTCTGACATTTGAAAGCAATTCAAGTGCTTCGTCGTGATTAATAACAAGAGCTGTTTTTAGTATTCCAAGACTTCTTGCTATTGAGTCCCTGACATCAATACTCTTGCATAATCTTTCTCTTGTCTGCTCCTCCTGATACACAAGCTGTAATGCAATATTTTTAAGATTTTCAATAGCCGACTTCTCTGATATGCCGAGTGTAACCTGATTTGAAAGCTGATACATAGAACCCTTTGGCTCTGTACCCTCACCATATGCACCACGAATAGTAAGTCCAAGCTTTGAAAGATTGTCGGATATTCTGCTTATAACTCGGCTCTTTTCAAGCGACGGCAAATGTAGCATTACAGATGCTCTCATACCTGTACCTAAATTTGTAGGGCATTGAGTAAGATAACCAAGCTTTTGGTCAAAAGCAAAATCAAGATTTTCATCAAGCAAGGTATCAAGCTTATCGGCTATATCGTATGCCTGCTCAATGGAAAGACCCTTTGTAATAACCTGCAAGCGAATATGGTCTTCTTCATTTATCATAATACAAAAGCTTTCATCTTTGCTTACAAGCAAACCCCTGCCATCAATATCACTTACAAACTCAGGACTTACAAGATGTCTTTCAACTAGTGAAACCCTTTGAGTTGGTGTAAGATTACTCATATCAATAAATGTAAAATCAGAGGCAATTGAGCTGTTGCTGTTTTCGATTGCATATCTTACCTTTTCGATTATCTTATGCTTGCCCTGCTGTGATAATCGCTTAGGAAACGGAAAATCTTTAATATTTCTCGCAAGCCTGATTCTTGTAGAAATTACAATATCACTATTCATATTTTAAGCCTCCATTTCCTTAATTTTATCTCTTAACTCAGCCGCATACTCAAAATTTTGCTCGTTAATTGCTTTTTCAAGCTCAGCTTTAAGCTCTGCAAGCTTTTCTTTATCTGTTTTTTCTTCTTGCTTTTTAACGGCAAGCTTTTGACTTGAAGTGCTGTTTTTTCCGCAATGAGTAGTATTGCCGTGAATTTTTCTGATTGACGGCAACAATAAGCTTTCAAAAACCTCGTAGCAATTAGCACAGCCAACCTGTCCTGTTTTGACAATATCAGAATATGTGCTTCCGCAAAAGTCGCAATGTGTAGCTTGACTTCTGGCAGGTAAAGCATTACCGAAAAAGCTACCTAAAAAACCTGAAAACTCACTGTCTATATCGCTGAATATATTGGTATAACCCATCTTTTTTGCACATTCACTACAAAGGTCATACTCTCTGAACTCGCCATTGACAATTGTTTTTATATGCGTATTAGCATTATTATTGCCGCATTTTTGACATTTCATAATTTATTACCTCCGTTATCAATTGAGTGCAAGAAGCATATTTTTGAATAAATCTGCACGAATCATATCTCGTCGTTCTTGTTCTATCCTCGAAAGTGTTCGGTCTGATAAAGCAGATGCAATTAATTTTGCACTGCGTATATCAAGCATTTCTCTTGCAAGCATATTGTTTATCATAATTTCAGCCGTTGCTTTATCAAGGGTATGCCCAATCGAATTAATTATATGCATTAAAGCTGCCCCTTTGTCCATTTTCACTCGGCTTATTCTTATATATCCACCACCGCCTCGTCTGGATTCCACTATATAACCCTGTTCAGGTGTAAACCTTGAGGTTATAACATAGTTAATCTGGCTCGGAACACAACCAAGATTACCTGCAAGCTCGTTTCGCTGAATTTCAGCTATTCCGTTTTGCTCTTCTAACATATTTAATATATATTGAGCAACTAAATCACTCATTCTCATATTAATCCCTCTTTTCTAACCTATGGCTATATTATAAAGTCAAAGTCAGTTAAAGTCAAAGTCAATAAAAGTCAAATATCATTAATAAACCTAAACTTTTCTATTGTTTTCTCTTATTTTCTCGTGAATACTCTTTAATTCTGATTTTTTAATTTTTTGACCTTTTAATTTAATTAAAATTATTCAAAAAAAACGACGGTCAATATGACCGTCGTTTTACAAATAATATTTAACTATTTTTCAGCAATAGTAAGGTTTGCTTTATATGAGCCATAAGACCAACAACTGCCGGCACCGTTAAACTTAAAGCTTAATGGCATTTGCACCGAGCCGGTTGTACCCTCGTAAGCAGAGGTATCAATTACACCTGTAATCTTTTTAGCAGTAAGGTTTTTAATTTCAGCTTTTGGTCCTATTACCGTAACAACAATACTTTTTTGCGTTACATCTGCCTTATATTTATCAGAAAGACCCACAACCGTAAAGTTTGTTACCTCAAAGCTTTTACTTGTAAAATCGCTTAAATCAAGTGTAACCTTTGCCGAAGTTGAATTACTGATATTTTTACATCCATCAGGGATATTGATTCCAAGTGTTGGGAATGTAGATTTTTCATTTCTTATAACAGAAAAATCAATAATTTCAAGATTTACAGAATTAGTATTATCTAAAATATTATTTGGTCCTGCTATAAGAATTGTAGAAGGCTCAATACTTAGAATTTTATCAGTTATTTTAAGTCCCTCAGGCTTATTGATAAATGATGGTACTACATTAACGGTTTTCTCAGGGAGAACCGATATAGATGCATCAACCGTTTTAAAATCCATTGTGAGCATTTCGGTAGAAATCTCTTTATCATTTTCATCATAAAGGATAATATCAGCTTCACACTCAGTTGTTTTATCAATAGTATCATCTATTGTTGCAACAGCAGACACCTTTGCAATTTTTAAAATCTTAGTCTGCGGACCTGAAATTACAACAGACTTTTGAGAAAGCACGGTAGATGCATAATATCCATCTGCTACCTTATAAACGACATTTTCCTGAATTTGAAAGGTTGACTCCCAAACAGTATCTATATAAACAGATATTGTTGGCGGATTAACAGTTGAGATAATCTGAAAATTATCGGTAGGGTTTGTTTTTGACGCAGACAAACTAAGCTTATATTCACCGGCAGTTGAAGCGGCTGCCGCCATTGCAGTAACAGTAATATCGGATGAATCAATCGAACCGATAGCGGCACGATTACCGGTTACTGTAACTGATGCAGTTTGTTCTGCACCTGAAAATATTTGAAGTTTATTTTCAACGGCTTCAGCTGAAAGCTCGATATTTACAGGAATATGGCTAACGGTAATTGTTTTGTCGTTTGATGACCAAAGCCCCATATAAACCCATACAGAAAGGGAAATCAAAACCGATACAACAAAAAGAAATTTACTATCGTGTATTATAGTTCTTAAAGAGAGTTTATTTTTATTCTCCATCTTTACTTATTCCTCCTTTTTCATCTTGAATAGGAGTGTTTTCGTTCTCAGGAGAGTATTCTAAAAGAAATTCCTCCAACTTATTCAAAAGCTTTTCTCTTGTTAAATTACGAAGAAGAACGCCGTTTACCGCAAGAGAAATTACACCTGTTTCCTCGCTGACAACAAGCACAATAGCATCACTTTGTTCACTTATACCCAAAGCGGCTCTGTGACGAGTTCCCAAGTTAATATCAACATTTGGATTATCAGTAAGAGGCAGTATACAACCGGCGGCAAAAAGCTTACCGTCACGAATTATACTTGCACCATCATGCAAAGGGGCTTTGTTAAAAAAGATATTACCAAACAAAGCTACAGAGGTTTGAGCATCAATAACCGTACCTGTTGATGCAATATCAGAAAGCATTGTTTCACGCTCAAAAACAAGCAACGCACCTGTTCGTGATCGTGAAAAAAGTATGGCTGTATCCGAAGCATCGACAATAGACTTTTTAACAGCCTTTTTCCACTCGTCACTTTTACCTCTGCCTGCAAAAATCTTTATATATTTTTTATAGGTATTATTACGACCCATCTGTTCAAGTGCTTTTCGTATTTCAGGCTGAAAAATTACAACTACAACAATAACAGCCGCCTCAAAGAAGGTTTGCAGTAAAGTTGAAAGCATAATAAACCCAAATAAATTTGAAATAAGATAAACAACAAAAAGTACAATTATACCCTTTAAAAGTTGTACTGCACGGGTTTCGTGTACAAGCTTGAACAAACCGAAGATAATTAATGCAATTGCAAGTATATCTATAACATCTCGTACTTCTATTGTTCTTAGTACAGACATTATATTATTAAAAAACTCCACTGCAATTCCTCCTTCCTGTTCTTTACACTTTATTTTAACATAGATTAAATATTAATTGCAACCTAAATTGCAACCTTTTTAAATTCTTTTTTATTTTTTATTCACTTTTAAAGAATTTATGCATAGCTTATTTACTGCATACGCAAAAAAGCTTACATCTTCCCTTGTATTAAACACCGATATTACTGCTCTTACTGTTCCAATCTGCTCTGTATTATACGCTTTGTGAGCAAGAGGAGCACAATGCAATCCCGCCCTGACTGCAATTGAATATCTGTCGTTTAAAAGCTTTGCAACTTCTTCGCTGTCATACCCTTTTATATTAAATGAAATTACAGGAACCGAGAATTTAATATCAGGCTTATCTGTATAAAGGATTACATTTTTTATAGATGAAAGCCGTTTATATAATAAAGATGCAAGTTCTATTTCTTTTTTTTCAATGTTTTCTATTTTTTTGAAAAGAACAAACTTTATCCCCTCATTAAGTCCGGCTATCCCTGATAAATTAGGCGTACCACTCTCGTATTTATCAGGTAACAGTTCAGGTTGTTTTAAATTTTGCGACAGGCTACCTGTACCACCTTGAATCAAGCTTTCTGGCAAAACACCCGAATTTATTATCAATAAGCCTGTTCCCATAGGGCCGTATAATCCTTTATGACCTGCAGTGCAATAAAAATCTATATCGGTATTTTTCAGCGAAACAGGGACAACCCCTGCACTTTGAGCCGCATCAACGCAAAACAAAATTCCGTATATTTTACACATAGCCGCAAGTCTTTTTACCGGAAGTTTTACGCCAAACACATTAGAAGCCTGCGTACAGATTACAAGCTTTGTATTATCTTGAATTGCATTTCTGAAATTATCAATTGTTTTTTCATCATCATAAGGAACATAATCTGCTACCGAATATGTTACACCTTTTTCTGTCAAAGCTTCAAGAGGACGAACAACGGCATTATGCTCTAGTGATGATATAATTGCGTGATCACCCTTTTTTAATATACCCTTTATTACTGTATTAAGTGCAGTCGTACAATTATGAGTTATAATTATATTTTCAGGATTATCAATATCAAAAAGCTTAGCGGCATTTACTCTGCAAT
>JAXJSN010000103.1:0-4254 GCA_036310085.1 Ruminococcus sp. | reverse complement strand
TTTTGTAAAAGTTTAATCAAAACTTTTATTTTTTTCAGTTGGGCAAATAAGTTCAGATAACATCAAGCTATCTGCTCGATTTGGATGCAATATCACTCAACTGCTGATGCTCCAAGACTTTTAGCCGCCTGAACCATAGCCGCCTGAGCAACAGGCGACGCATATTGTGAACCAAAGCCTGCATCCTCAACAACACAAGCAAATGCAAGTGGACAATCCTCATCTTTTGCATATCCGACAATCCACGCATTAGGCTCTTTGTTTTCGCCTACCTCGGCCGTACCGGTCTTTGCACAAACGGTAAGCCCTCCATATGGTGCATCACCATAATAATCCGAAATTGTAAAACGCATTAGCTTATCAAGCTTTTCGGCTGTATTTTCATTAAAAAGTCTTTCACCGTTACCTGAACCGCCAAGCCCAAACGCTCTTAAAAAGTCATCGGAAGCATTTTTTACAAGCCGTGGAGAAACTGACTTTCCGCCATTTGCAATTGCTCCGCAAATTATTGCCATTTGCATTGGATTCACCTGATCATTATACTGACCAACACCGGACCACGCAAGCTGATTTACAGAAGCCTGAGAAACATCATAATTTCCTTTAGCTGTTTTTACTCCGTCAACCTCAAAGGATTTGTTAATACCTGACTTCTTTGCAATTTCAGTCATTTTTTCGGCACCAACCTCAACCGCAAGCTCTGCGTAAACTACATTACAAGAATAAGCCATTGCTTGTTCAAAATTAATAGTGCCGTGAGGTTCAACGCAAGTAATATCATTACCGCCTATTTCCTTAGTTCCTGTACAATTCCATGTACGCTCAGAAACATCAGGTAAATTTTCAATAGCGGCGGCAGAAGTAATTATCTTGAAAATAGACCCCGGAGTATAAGTTGAGGAAAGCACATTATCAAGATAAACACCATCATATTCGCTTTCGTTTTCCTCTGTAATTTCGGGAGGTGCCTGAGGATCATACGCAAGCGTACTGATTGAACAGATAACCTCGCCTGTTTCATAATTATATACAACGCAAGCACCCTTTTTGTCAAAGCCGGCAAGCACATTATATGCCGCTTCACAGGTTTTTGCATCAACTGTCAGCTTTATATTATTTGAAGTTCTGAGTGACTGAGGCATATTAAGTCCCCATATAAGGCTGTAGCCTGTCAGCTCTGAACGATACATACTCTGTGCCGCAGTAGAAATATTAAGACTGTTATCACCAACAACATGCAAAAGTGCCTTTCGCACGCTTTCGCTTTCATTATATATGCGGTTGCCGTCAATAGTCTGAGCTAAAATCTCGTCGTTGCGGTCAAGAATTTTACCTGCCTGCTCCAAACCTCCGCTACCGGAAATATGAGCATTAAACGGTTGGTCAACCCATTCGTCGGCGTTTGTTATAATCTCAAATGCAAGATAACCCATTCCGCCAATAAATGCAAGAGTAAATGCAAAGATAAGGGTACTACGCCTTAAAATTCGTTTTATAACAATCGCCTCCTTTTTATAACTTATGCAAGCACTAATTATATTTTATTTATACTATATTATAATGTTATACGGTGTAATATATATATTCTTTTGTAGCGTTTTCTCTGTGAATTATTTTACAAGGAGAACCAATAACAATGCTGTGACTTGGAACATCCTCATTTACAAAAGTATTTGGTGCTATAAGTACATCGTCACCTATAGTTATTCCACCTATAACAGTAGAATTTAATCCTATGTAAACCGAATTACCTATAGTGGGTGCACCCTTTTTTTTACCTTGACTTAAACCAATTGTTGCACCCTTCATAATATTTACATTATTACCTATTTTTGCGTAAGGTGTAATTGTTATATTATAAGGATGACACATTACAAAGCCTTTTCCTATTTTTGTAGATGATTTAATTTCTATACCAAACTTTCTGCATAATCTGAAAAGCTTGTACTCATAAAATAACTTTAAAGGCTTAAACTTAGCATTTTGAGCTAAACGAAGATAAACCATATATCTTAATCTATGTTGAAAAATAAAATCCCTTAGAAAATGAGATAAAATAAATCTGTCATCATCTGTAGTTCTTATATAATCATCATACCATACCTGTTTTTTCATAATAAATCCCTTTCTAAAACATAACAATTATCTTTTAATTGAATATGTTCTTTCATCTGCCGCCTTAATAAAAGCAAGCAAGCCCCAACAAGAAATGATACTTGAACCACCGCTTGATACAAACGGAAATGTTACACCTGTAAGCGGTAAAATATCAGTTGCACCAAAAACATTTAGTGAAAGCTGAATTACCATAAGACCTGCGGCACAACAAGCGGATATTGAATAGAAGGTGCTTCTGCTTCTTGTAGTAATTGCACGAGCATAAATTACCAATGCACCAACAGCAATAGCAAGAGTTACTGCAACGATAATTCCCATTTCTTCAGCAACAAGACCAAAAACAAGGTCACTTTCAGATGCCGCAACCTGCTTTAAATATCCGTTACCTACTCCAACACCAAATAAACCGCCGCTTGCTAAATAAGTAAGTACTCTTACCTGCTGGTAACCAAGGCTATCGTGAGTATGTTCCCAAATATTTCGCCAACCTGCAAATCTGTCTGCAACATACGGCTTAAATTTTAGCACAAATGTAACACCGAATATAGCCGCTGAAACTGCAAGAATAATTGTCTTTAAATCGCCAGAACGCATAAACGCAACAAGCAAAAATGTGAGGAAAAATATGAGAGCTGTACCAAAGTCGCCCATAAGAGCAAGCAAGCCTACACATATTGCAGAAAAAACTATAAATTCAATAAAGTTTTTATTTGTCTGCAACTTATCAAGGGAACTTGCACCGATAAATATATATGCAACCTTAACCAGCTCAGACGGCTGAATTGAAATAGAGCCAATATAAATCCAGTTAGCCGCACCATTTGTTACCTTACCAAAAACAATGCTCAAAAGCATTGTGGCAACAGCTAAAATCATCATTGGCAATCTTAGCTTTTCAACCTTATCGGGATCTTCTATCAGTTTTATTATAACACAAAACAGAATCATACCGATACCTGCCGCAATAAGCTGTACATAAGCTGAGCGTTCAACCTGTCGCACAAGCATTATTACACCAATACCCGTAAGGAATAAGGCAAGTGCTTCAAGTTCAAAATTGACCCTTCGGAAAACCATTGTAGAAACAAAGAAGAATGACCATTCAACAGCCGCTAATATACAAAACAAAATCAGCGGTGCATACATATCTGTTTTGTCGTTCCAGAACATTGCTTCAACAGTCATAAAGAAATGAAACAAAGTAATAAGCAGCATAAGCATCCAAGACTTTACAGCTGGCTTATTGCTAACCTTTGAGAAGAAACGATTTGATTTGAGCTTTTCCTGATATTCTTCTCCTCTTTTAAAGACAAATTCAGAATTACCTACGGTAATAACATCATCAATAAGAACCTGAGTTCTATCCTCTATCTCTTTACCATTTATATATGTTCCACTCTTAGATTCAACATCAGAAATAAACCAACCCTCTATTCTTCTAAAAAGAACACAATGATTTCTGGACACGGCAGGGTCGCTTACAACAATATCACTTGACCTGCTTCTGCCAATTGAATTTTCCCAAAACACAACCGGAAGCTTTTCGCCTGTTGTTGTATTCTCAAGAGTAATAAGAGGCTTTTCCTGTCGTCTTTTACGACGCATAGCGGCATAGCATTGATACACTATTATTATTGCATAAACAGGCATAAGCATTCTGAGAGCAACAACACCTATATCAAAAATAACGCTCATATCAAGCAAGCCGTTCATCTCCTTAGTCTTAAACTACAAAATATATTTACAGTTATTCATTTTTAATAATACTCCGAAATCATTAAATTGTCAATAATTTTGTCAATGCTTTGGACAAACATATTTAAATTTACAAGTACAATACCCCTGCAATCAAAGTGTTTTGCAATTCTCCGTCTGTTCAAACTATAATTACCTATTAAATCATCAAATTTATGCTACTTTAACTTACATCTTAAATCTTAGTTTATAAGTTACTATACCATAAATTTTTAGATAATATTCACTTAAAAATCTATTACAAAAACATATATTATGCCTTAAATTTCCTGTGGTATGGTATTGTCTGTAATAATTGAATACGAAGTTATGTTGCCTTTTTGTCTAAAATGCAGTTTTTTTGTCAAAGTCGCTTAGAATGTTGTAAATAACATAATATTA
>JAXJSN010000102.1:0-2488 GCA_036310085.1 Ruminococcus sp. | reverse complement strand
CTCCATCGCAAACATCATCAATATTAAATGTTCCGATTTCACTTTCAATCTCAGAGTGAAGTGCAACTTGTAAAAGCACATCGCCAAGCTCTTCTTTTAAAAGCTCCATATCGTCTGTATCAATAGCTTCGATAGCCTCGTATGTTTCTTCAATAAAGTTAGAGCGGATTGACTTATGGGTCTGTTCCCTATCCCAAGGGCAACCTTCAGGTGAACGCAAAATTTTGACTATTTCAACTAAGTCGTTAAAATTATAGCTTGATTTTTCTTTAAAATTCAAACCGACCATCTCCAACAAATTCATCTAATTTAATTTACAACTTACTATTTTACCCAATAAGATGCCATTTTTCAAGTGTTTTGGCAATTTTTTCACCTTTCGGCAAAAATTTAATCTCTGTAGCAGTAAATGTACGCAATATCAACAAAACAAGTACATAAACAATCACAGCCGCAGTGATTGAAAGGATTGTTGATAATCTATGTGGCATAAGAGGTGCAAATATCATATTTGCAAAAAATGCCGCTACTGAGCTAAAAATTGAACCAATAAGAGGTTTAATAACTGTAGCAAAAAAGTTAGGTGTTACACCTGAATACTTTACAAGACAATACATTCCAATAACAAGAATTACAGCATAAGAAATAAGCGAACCTGCTGTTGCACCCTGAATATTAATTTCCGGAATACTTACAAACATCCAAGTAATACCGATTTTAATTAACATACAAACAGTATACAGCTTCATAGGTAAATTAACCTTACCGATACCCTGAAGCATACTGCACACCGGCGTAACCGCCGCAGTAAAGATAGTTGTAATACCCATAAGAGTTAGAACATTTCCGCCTATTTCTACAACAGCTTCATCGGCATAAATAAACGACATAATAGGTTTTGCAAGTACACAAAGACCTAAAGCCATAGGAAGTGTAAACATCATTGTCATTCTTACAACTGTTTCAATAGACTTTTTAAGCTCTTGAGTATTTCCTTTTGTCCAAGCACTTGTAACATTTGGCATTGCACTTGAGCCAAACACCTGAGTTACAGCTGTTACCAACTGCATAAGAGTAAGTGACGAAGAATAACAACCCCATAACTGAGTATGAGCAGTCACCTGACTGCCGTAAATTGATTCTTTAGTAAAGAATTTACCATATTGAGCATAAATCGCATCAGGATTATCTACAGCAAGATTATAAAGAACATTCTGGATTATAAACTGGTCAACGAGAGAGCCAAGACTCATAATGAGAGCACCCATTGCTGTAGGAATAGCTGTTTTGCAAATAAGAATGAAAGTTTCTCGTTTTGCACGAGCATCAATAGAATTTGTATAATATTCCTCAGGAATACCATCACCAATGATTTTATAACGCAGATAATAAAAGATAAATGAACAAAAACTACCAAGACTTATACCGCAAATTGCACCTGCTACAGAAAAAGCAAGAATAGTATTTTGAGCCTCAGCTTCGTTTGCAAACACAAAGCCTAAGAATGAACCTGTTTCGGTATATGACTGGGTACCCTTAACCATAACCAAATATGCAAGTAGAGTACCTACTACAAGCTTTACGACTGATTCAATAATCTCCGAAATAGCTGTAGGCATCATATTACGCTGTCCTTCAAAATATCCACGATAAATAGAAACAAGACATCCAAACAGCACTGTGGGCGACAAACAAATTACCGCATAAATTGCATACGGCGAATTTATCATATGCATTACATAAAAATAGCTGCCAAAAATCATTGTAATAAAGCAGACTATTCCCACAACTACAAAAAACGGAACTGACACTTTATGTATCTGTTTTACATCCTTATACCGCTTTTGAGCTATACTTTCTGATACAAGACGAGATATTGCAATAGGTAAACCACCTGTTGCAACAGTAAAAATAACTACGAATATTTCGTATGCATTACTGTAAAGACCCATACCCATTGTTGCAAAGCCTTTACCAAACATTGAATAAATATTGGTAAGAAGCACTTTATCAACAAGTCCAAAAATCTTTACAACAATCATACTTATTGTAAGAATTGCAGCACCTTTTAGAAAAGTTTGTGAAACATCTTTTTCAGAATTGGCAACTGCGTTATATTTTTTTGACAAAATAAATCACCTTTAATTTTCACTTTATAAGATATTGTCGGTTAAAAATATAGCGATAAAAAAATAAAGTTTTGATTAAACATTTTCAAAAGCAACAAAGTGTTACATCTTAATCCGGCAGATAATTTGAAAGTATCTACACAACTTTTAGTATTAAAATCACCGCTATAAATCAAACGAATAGAGTTATTCTTAATAAATATCCTCGATTACATCGTCTGTCTTAACGAAATCACCAACCTTAGCACCGCAAAGGTTGCAATAATTTGAAACTTTTGGAATTTCACCATCACACTGCGGACATTTTTTCATATTTTTTGAAGCCGCAATGTGCTCATTTACAGCGTTAAGATTATCTT
>JAXJSN010000101.1:0-4184 GCA_036310085.1 Ruminococcus sp. | reverse complement strand
CCGGTAAGCTTGCCGTTATAAGCGTTAGTGTGAATAGGCATATGAATATCTGCGTTAAAGCTGTCAGATTCGTTACATCTGTTAGCCATTGAATCGCCCGACTTACCTACCTTAACGACAAAACCACATCGTTTAAGTGCCTTTGCGGTAGCCTGAGCAATTTTTTCGCATTGTACCATTTCGTTTGTATTGCCGGTTGCATAAATATTTCCATACTGAGTAGATGGACTTAAATAAATTCTTTTAGCCACTTTTAACTCCCCCCTTTTATATTCATTACCGCCGCAACACCTGCCGCTACAGCTGACATTACAAGTCCGGCTACTGCATCAACAAACATATTTCCGTCAGCAAAATCAATGCCGCCAAGCTGTAATGAAATATTTGTTACTATATAACCCAGTGCGGTTTGCACAAAGGTTCTCCAAGTGCGTTTAAAACACTCGCTCTTTAAATATGCTTTGAATTTACTCATAAATATTATATTCTCCTTTCAGGCTCGGTGTTCCTGTTCAAGGTCGGCTATTCTGTGGTCACAAGTATTGATTTTGTTATCAAGTACTGCCTCCTGTCTTTCTAACAAATATACTCTTTCAATTAAATTGTTATGTCTGTCTACCTTTTTTTCAAGCTGTTGTATTCTATAATTTGAGAGCCTTGAAGTAGCATACACACCGGCAATTGAGCCTACAATTGTTCCTAAAAACGACAGAACAGCAACTATAATTTCTGCGTCCAAAAATTCACCTCCCCATTTATAGGCTAAAAAAAAGAGAAAATGCATAAAAATATGCATTTTCTCTAAAACATAATAAAAATTAATGATTTCAACTAAATACAATCGCTGTTATGTTCGTAATAATCAAGCAAAAACTGCTGACCTACATTATCATTTGATATAACCCCGGAGTTCATCTGCTGTCATAAAACAAACATCGAAACATAAAGTTAATGCAGACAATAACTAAGTTAATGTCAACATTAACTCAACGAATGATTACAATAATCCCCAAAGTAAAGTAAAGGAAAGTAAAGTAAATTAAAGTAAATTAAAGTAAATTAAAGTAAAGGAAAGTAGAGTAGAGTATATATTAATCGCTGTCGCTGCACTCTCTCAGCTCACCGATTATTTTATAAGATTTTATTAAAATCATTTTGCACTTTATTTGAAATCAACCACTGTTTTTTCCTGTTTTGACACTTGAGTAGGAACATCACTCCTGATAAATTTACGACAAAAGCGGTTTTAAGTATTTGCCTGTATACGATTCTGCTACCATTGAAACCTCCTCAGGAGTTCCCTGAGCAATAACAAGACCACCCATATCGCCGCCCTCAGGCCCAAGGTCAATTATATGGTCAGCAGTTTTTATTAAATCGAGGTTATGCTCAATAACAACAACCGAATTTCCTCCGTCAACAAGGAGTTGAAGCACATCAACAAGTCGGTGAACATCGGCAATATGCAAGCCTGTTGTTGGCTCGTCAAGAATATAAATAGTTTTACCTGTACTTCGTTTAGAAAGCTCGGTTGCAAGTTTAATTCTTTGAGCCTCACCACCCGAAAGAGTAGTAGCAGGCTGACCGATTTTTATATAACCTAAACCGACATCAAACAGAGTTTTAAGCTTACGATAGATTTTAGGGATATTTGAGAAAAACTCCATTCCTTCCTCAACCGTCATTTCAAGCACATCGTTTATTGACTTACCCTTATATTTAACTTCCAGAGTTTCTCTGTTATAGCGTTTACCCTTGCACACCTCACAAGGCACATAGACATCACTCAAAAAGTGCATTTCAATCTTAATTATGCCGTCACCCTGACACGCCTCACATCTTCCGCCCTTTACATTAAACGAAAATCTGCTTTGAGTATAGCCACGCATTTTGGCGTCCTGAGTAGAAGCAAACAAGGCTCTTATATCGGTAAACACACCTGTATATGTTGCAGGGTTTGAACGAGGAGTTCTGCCAATTGGGCTTTGGTCAATAGCAATAACCTTATCAAGATGCTCAATGCCTTGTATCTCTTTATGCTTACCAGAAATAGTCTTTGCACCGTTAAGCTCACGGGCAAGAGTTTTATACAAAATTTCATTAATAAGCGAGCTTTTGCCTGAGCCTGAAACACCTGTGATACACACAAATTCGCCAAGCGGTATATTAACATTTACATTTTTAAGGTTATTTTGATTAGCACCGACAATTTTCAGAAAATTACCATTGCCTTCTCTGCGTTGTGCAGGAACAGGGACACATCTTTTTCCGCTGAGATATTGACCTGTGACTGATTTTTCACAAGCCATAATCATATTGCTATCGCCCACACAGACAATTTCGCCACCGTGAACACCTGCTCCGGGACCTACATCAACAATCCAATCGGCGGCTTTCATTGTATCTTCATCGTGTTCAACAACAATTACAGTATTTCCAAGGTCACGCAAGCGTTTTAATGTGGCGAGTAGTTTTTCGTTATCTCTTTGATGAAGTCCGATACTCGGCTCGTCAAGAATATAAAGCACACCCATAAGACTTGAGCCTATTTGAGTTGCAAGTCTTATACGCTGACTTTCGCCGCCGCTCAATGTACCTGAGCTTCTTGAAAGAGTAAGATAACCAAGTCCCACACTTTTAAGGAAATTAAGTCTTTCCGTAATTTCCTTAATTATCTCAGCACCGATAATCTGCTCTTTTTCGGATAATTCAAGAGCTTTTACAAATTCGATTGCATCAACAACTGACAATCTGCAAAAATCAGCAATATTAATTCCGCCAACCGTTACAGCAAGACTTTCGGGCGAAAGTCTATCGCCTTTACAAGCATCGCACGGAATTTCAGTCATATATGAACGGATTTCATCCTTAATCCAATTACTATTTGTTTCACGATAACGACGCTCAAGATTATTTATAATACCTTCAAATTTATGCTCATAAGTACCGCTTCCGTATACAGATTTTCTATGAACCGTCAATGTTTCTTCGCCTGTGCCATATAGGATTTTATTAATAACATCGTCAGGAATATTTTTTAGCGGTTCATCAAGAGCAAAGCCGTATTTTTCTGAAAGTGCCTCAAAATACATTGCCGCAATTGAGCTGCCTTCCATAGCCCAGCCACTACCCTTAATTGCTCCGTCCTTTATACTTTTATTTTTATCAGGGATTATTTTTGATTCGTCTATTTTCATAAACACTCCCAAGCCCGTACATTTTTGACACGCACCAAAAGGATTATTAAATGAAAACATTCTGGGAGATAACTCATCAATACTTACTCCGTGGTCGGGGCAGGCATATTTTTGAGAAAACATTACATCCTCTCCACCGATAAAGTTGACAAGTACCAAACCATTTGAAAGCTTGGAGGCAGTTTCGATACTATCGGCAAGTCTTGAAGTAATATCAGGTTTAATAACAAGTCGGTCAACGATAATTTCAATATCGTGCTTTTTATTTTTTTCAAGCGGAATTTTTTCTGACAAATCATATACAATTCCGTCCGCTCTAACACGAACAAAGCCTGATTTTCGTGCATTATCAAGAACCTTGGTATGTTCGCCCTTTCGACCTCTGACTACAGGAGCAAGAACCTGAATTTTTGTACCCTCATCATACGCAAGAATTTTGTCAACTATTTGGTCAACAGTTTGCTGACGGATTTCCTTGCCGCAAACTGTACAATGCGGAACACCTATTCTTGCATACAACAATCTTAAATAGTCGTAAATTTCCGTAACAGTACCCACGGTTGAGCGTGGATTTTTTGATGTAGTTTTTTGGTCTATCGAAATTGCAGGCGACAAGCCCTCGATACTCTCGACATTTGGTTTATCCATTTGACCTAAGAACATTCTTGCATACGAAGAAAGACTTTCTACATATCTGCGTTGTCCCTCGGCATAAATAGTATCGAATGCAAGTGAGCTTTTGCCGGAACCCGAAAGTCCTGTAATTACAACAAGCTTATTTCGTGGAATTTCAACATTTATATTTTTGAGATTATGCTCTTTTGCACCTCTCACGATTATTTTATCATTCATAAGCTTACTCCATTTTCAGAATAAATTTAAACTTACAGTAAATATTAAAAACTAAAAGTTTCGGTCCAGCCTTTACAAAGGCTGGCAGGTCAAGGACGGAGTCCTTGCAGGTTTTAAGGACGGAGTCCTTAACAT